>NZ_JAOSHO010000158.1 GCF_025917275.1 Pseudomonas agronomica
CGATCAATCGATCAGAGCCGCCTTCAGCCAGTTGATGTGCAGCCTGTTCGTAAGACGACGGTGCGCTTTCGGCCGTGGCGATGTTCGACAGGGCGGCGCCGCCGACCAAGGTCAGGGCGATAGCCAGGGACGAGAGTTTCGGGAAATTGATCATGGTGGTTCTCCTTGCGCTTGATTGAGTGGACCGTGGCAGCGCAGGTGCTGCTGTCCGGTGTGTGCAGTTAAACGCGCAGGTGTATCGAGGATGTGTGCCTGCAAGACGTGAAATCAGCGAATTCGTATCAATCGGCTGCTTCTATACAGAGCGATACAAAACGCCTTGAAAAATTTCCCGGCCGACCGGGAGGCTGCAGGGCTCCCTGTAGCGATGGCCGATAATCGCACGCTAGTTCCGCCTGGATCGGTCATCCGGTCGCGCAAGGTTATTGACCGGATTAACTGGGTAGTACATTTTAGCGGTCACTCAGCCTTGCCATGCCCGGGCGAGGCCATAATAAAAACAGAGGATCCCCTCATGCGTGCCCGTCAACCGAACTTACCCTCCTCGCATACCTCCCGTTCCGCAGCCCCCCGGGCTATCCCAGCGTCGATCCGATAGCGTTCTCCCTGTCGCGCCGGCTGCAGGCCGGTGTTGGATCAACCTGTGAGGTGTTCAAGATGACAAAAGTCGTCGATTTGTATTTCAAGTTGCTCAAGTTGCTGATCGTGCTGTGCATGGTCGCGATGATCGTGCTGGTGTTTGGCAACGTCGTGTTGCGCTATGCCTTCAACTCCGGCATCAGCGTGTCGGAGGAGCTGTCGCGCTGGTTCTTCGTCTGGATGATTTTTCTCGGTGCCCTGGTGGCGCTCAAGGACCGCGCGCACCTGGGCATGAACAGCCTGGTCAAGCGTTTGCCGCCGGCAGGCAAGCGAGTCTGCCTGGTCATCGGGCATCTGCTGATGCTCTACATCTGCGGGTTGATCGTCATCGGCAGTTGGCAGCAGGCGGTCATCAACCTCAACGTGGTCGCGCCGGCTTCCGGTCTTTCGATGGCGTTGTTCTACGCCGCCGGGCTGGTGTTCGGGGGCAGCGCGACGGCCATCCTGGTGTACGAATTGTACTTGGCGTTGTTCGGCAAACTGCGGGATGAAGATCCGGTATCGGTCGAGGAAAGCGAAGCCGCCGGCCTGAACCCTGCCACCCTCAAGAGTACCCGCCCATGACACTGGCTATTTTCCTCGGGTCGCTGCTGGGCAGCATGGCGCTGGGCATCCCGATTGCCTTTGCCTTGCTGGTGGTCAGCGTCGCGTTGATGTTTTACCTGGACCTGTTCGACGCCCAGATCATCGCGCAGAACCTGCTCAACGGCGCCGACAGCTTTCCCCTGATGGCGGTGCCGTTCTTCATGCTGGCTGGCGAAGTCATGAATGTCGGTGGGCTGTCCAAACGCATCGTCAACATTGCCATGGCGCTGGTGGGACACAAGCGTGGCGGGCTGGGTTACGTCGCGATCATCGCCTCCTGCCTGCTGGCCTCGCTGTCCGGTTCGGCGGTGGCCGATGCGGCGGCGCTGGCGGCGTTGCTGGTGCCGATGATGGTCCTGGCCGGACACAACCGCGGGCGCTCGGCCGGGTTGATCGCCGCCGGCAGCACCATTGCGCCCGTGATTCCGCCCAGCATCGGCTTCATCGTGTTCGGCGTGGCTTCCGGCGTGTCGATTTCCAAGCTGTTCCTCGCCGGTATCGTGCCTGGGTTGATGCTCGGTGTCGGGCTTGCCGCCGCCTGGTGGTTCATCTCCCGCCGTGAAAACGTCGAGACGCCACCCAAGCGTTCCCGTGCCGAAGTGCTGCGTACGCTGCTCGACGGCAGTTGGGCGATGGGTTTGCCGCTGATCATCATCCTGGGCCTCAAGTTCGGCATCTTCACCCCCACGGAGGCCGCCGTGGTCGCGGCGGTCTATTCGCTGTTCGTGTCGCTGGTGATCTACCGGGAAATGAAGGTCAGCCAGCTGTACGAAGTGATCCTGTCTTCAGCCAAGACAACCTCGGTGGTGATGCTGTTGGTTGCCGCGGCCATGGTTTCGTCGTGGCTGGTCACCATCGCCGACCTGCCGGGCCAACTGGCGGAACTGCTCGCGCCGTTCATGGACAACCAGACGCTCCTGCTGCTGGTGATGATGGCGCTGATCATCCTGGTCGGGACAGTAATGGACATGACCCCGACCATCCTCATCCTGACGCCGGTATTGATGCCCGCGGTGATCCAGGCGGGCATCGACCCGGTGTACTTCGGCGTGCTGTTCCTGATCAACACCGCGATTGGCTTGATCACGCCACCCGTGGGCACCGTGCTGAACGTGGTCTGCAGCGTGGCGAAGCTGGACTTCGAAGAAATCGTCCGCGGGGTCTGGCCGTTCATGTTTGCGCAGTTCGTGGTGCTGCTCCTGCTGGTCCTGTTTCCGCAACTGGTCATGGGACCGTTGAAATTCTTCACCGGATGACACCGGTGCTCGCTGGCTCGACCTTTAAAAACAATAATGATCGGAGAGTGACATGGGAAAACTGATGAAAACCTTGCTGGCCGGGGCCTGTGCGACGGGCTTGCTGTTGAGCGGTGTAGCCAGCCACGCGGACGAGATCCGTGAGCGGACCTTGCGATTCGCCTTCCAGAACGTCAAGGAACACCCCCAGGGCCAGGGCGCGCAGAAATTCGCCGACCTGCTCGGCGAAAAGAGCGGCGGCAAGATCAAGGTCCGCCTGTTCCCCGGCGGAACCCTCGGCGGCGACGTGCAAACGGTGTCGGCATTGCAGGGGGGAACCTTGGACATCACCGTGCTCAACTCCGGCATCCTGGCCGCCCAGGCACCGGATTACGCCATGCTCGATTTCCCGTTCCTGTTCAACAACGTCGAGGAAGCCCATGCGGTCATCGATGGGCCGGTCGGGCAGAAACTGGCTGCGCAACTGGACAGCAAGGGGCTGGTAGGGTTGGGTTACTGGGACCTGGGGTTTCGCAACCTGACCAACAGCAAGCACCCGGTGACCAAGCTCGAAGACCTGCAGGGCTTGAAGCTGCGTGTGATCCAGTCGCCGATCTACCTGGAGACGTTCACTGCCCTGGGCGCGAACCCGGTGCCGATGGCGTTTCCCGAGGTCTACACCGGCCTTGAGCAGCACACCATCGACGGCCAGGAAAACCCTTTTACAGTGATTGAAGGCAACAAGTTCTACGAGGTGCAGAAGTATCTTTCCGTCACCGGCCACATCTTCAACCCGCAGTCGTTGATCATCAGCCAGAAGACCTGGAACCGCCTCAACGACGACGAAAAGGCGATGATTCGCGCCGCCGCAGCCGAAGCGCAGACCTATCAGCGTGAAGTCACCGCAGCGAGCATGGACAAGGCCAAGGCCACCTTGGCCGGTACAATGACCGTCAACGAAATCACCCCGGCCGAGAAAGACCGTTTCCGCGAGCGCGTGCAGCCGGTGATCGACAAGTTCGCCAAATCGCTGGATGGCGACCTGGTGAAGATGATGTATGACGAAATCGCCAAGGTACGGGCGGGGCAGTGAGACGAATGGGTCATCCCTGAACAGACCCAATCCTGTGGGAGCGAGCTTGCTCGCGATAGCGTCAGGTCAGTCACATCAGTTTTGACTGATATACCGCCATCGCGAGCGAGCTCGCTCCCACAGGGTTTTTGGTGTTTCAGCAAACGGTTACTGGGCAGCCGGCACCGCCAGCCACTGCCCGATTACCTTCTGGTAGCTGCCATTGGCCTTGCTCAGGTGCAGCCACTGGTCGACGTACATCTTCCAGGTGTTGTCGTCACGGGGCAGCAGGTAGGCTTTCTCGCCATATTGCAGGTAGTGCGTCGGGTTGACGGCGCACAGGCCGGGCTTGAGTTTCTGCTGGTAGAGCGCTTCCGAGGCATCGGTGATCATCACGTCGGCGCGTTTGTCCAGCAGCTCCTGGAAGATCGTCACGTTGTCATGGAAGGCCAACTGGCCCTTGGGCAGGAACGCCCGCACAAAGGCTTCGTTGGTGCCGCCGGCCGGCTCGACGAGGCGTACCGAAGGCTGGTTCAGCTGCTCGATGGTCTGGTAGCGCGACTGGTCTTCGCAACGCACCAGCGGGATCTTGCCGTCGACGTCCAGGGTGTTGCTGAAATAGGCCTTCTTCTGGCGTTCCAGGGTGACCGAAATCCCGCCCATGCCGACGTCGCATTTGCCGGCCAGCATGTCTGGCATCAACGTTTTCCAGGTGGTCTGGACCCACTGCACCTTGACGCCCAGGCTGGCGGCGAGTGAGCGGGCCATGTCGATGTCGATGCCTTCGTATTCCCCCGATTTGGCCTTGTAGGTGTAGGGCTTGTAGTCGCCCGTCGTGCACACCCGCAATTCACCCTGCTCAAGGATTCGATCCAGATGTGACGGGGCAGGCTCGGCCAATGCACTGCCGCAGAGCGCCAGCAGGCCACAGAACGTCATCGTGCTTGTTATGGTTTTCATGAGGATGGGACGTCTCGCAAGGGAAGGGGACAAGACGACGGAGTGTAGTAAAACTGCCGGCGGGCTGTCACCGGAACGCCGAGGCGAATGATCAGCCTGAGGGGGTATCGAGCGCCCGCAGGTTTTCCAGGTAGGCACAGAACATATCGGCCATGGCATCGGCATACGCCTGGACTTCTTGTCGGGTGCGGGGCGTTGCCGAGAACCGCTTACCCACGGAACTGAGGGTCGCGATGATCAGCTCACCGGCCAAGACGCGCGTCTGCACGCTGGCATCCGGCAGCACCTGCTGCATGAACGCGTCCACCGATGCCTGCACCGAACTGCGCGCCGCCTGGTGCTCAGGCGCATCCCGATAAAGCGGCGCGGCGTCGTTGAGTGCGACGCGGATCTGGGCTTCGTCGCACTCGGACTGGATGAACGCCTGCACCAGGGTTCGTAACCGGGCGAGGGGCGGCATGGCAGGATCTTCCAGGATGTCTCGCAACATATCGCTGGTCTGCCGCCATTCATCACTTTGCAGCCGGAACAGGATCGCGGCCTTGTTCGGAAAGTACTGATAGACCGACCCGACGCTCACGCCCGCACGCTCGGCAACACGAGCCACGGTGAAACGCGGGGCGCCGTGCGTCGCCAAAACCTGAACAGCCGCCTCCAGGACCGCCGCCACGAGCTCGGTGGAGCGGGCCTGTTTCGGCTGTTTGCGCGAGGAAATCTGCGGGCTTGGGCGTTCGGACATGAAGGCAATCACCGGAAAAAGGAATGCGAATAGGAAATGCGACGGATTATTCGTATCTTGAATGCGACTAATTGATCGCATTCTAGTCGGCTGCACGAGCAGCGTTCAACGTCCCATCGCGTTCCTTTGCGCAGGTAAGGTTTATGACTCAAGAGAATCTTCATCACGGCGCCGCTGCGGCGCCTCAGGCAACCGTCGAGGCCAATCCGGTGCTCAGGCTGTTGCCGCTCACGTTGACCGTGTTCATCGGTTTTCTCACCATCGGCCTGCAGTTGCCGGTCTTGCCGCTTCACCTGCATGACACGCTGGGGATGGGCACGTTGGTGATTGGCCTGGTGGTCGGCGCACAGTTTGCCGCGGCGCTGTTGTCACGGGCTTGGGCCGGCAATTTTGCCGACATGCGCGGCGGCAAGCGCGCGGTCATGGCCGGGCTGGTGACGGCGGCGGTTTCCGCGCTGGTGTACCTGGTGTCCCTGGGGGCCGTGGCCACGCCGGTCTTGTCGGTCTGGCTGTTGTTGGTGGGCCGCGTGCTGCTGGCGGTGGGCGAAAGCCTTGTGGTCACTGGCGCGTTGGGGTGGGGCATCGGCCTGGTAGGGCCGCAGCACGCCGGCAAGGTCATGGCCTGGAATGGCATTGCCATGTACGGCGCGTTCGCCTTGGGTGCTCCGCTTGGGGTGGCGCTCAATTCGGGCTGGGGATTCATGGGCATCGTCGTGGCGTCGGCGTTCATCCCGCTGCTGGCGTTGGCGGTTGTCGCCGGTGTCCGCGCCGTTGCCCCGACGGCGACCCGGCGGACACCGTTCTACACGATGCTCGGTGCCGTGTGGGTGCCCGGCATGGGCCTGGCGTTTTGCAGCGTCGGCTTTGGCGTCCTCACGGCGTTCATTGCCCTGTTGTTCGCGGCGAGGGATTGGGGCAATGCGTCGCTGGCGTTCACGGCGTTCGGCCTGGCCTTCATCGGCGCGCGGCTGTTGTTCGGGCACCTGCCGGACAAGATCGGCGGCGCCCGTGTCGCGCTGGTCTGCGTGGTGATCGAGGCCGTGGGGCTGTTGCTGATCTGGGGCGCCGATACGGCGTTCATTGCCTATTTCGGCGCGGCGTTGACCGGCTTCGGTTATTCCCTGGCGTTCCCCGGTTTTGGCGTCGAAGCGGTGCGGCGTGCTCCGCCGCAGTCACGCGCCCTGGCGATGGGCGCCTATGTCGCGTTCCTGGATATTTCCCTGGGCATCACCAGCCCGTTGGCCGGCGTGCTGGCCAGTGGTTGGGGCATCGAGGCGGTTTACCTGGGCGGTGCGGTCGCCGTCGCCTTGTCGTTCGGGGTGGCGTTGATGCTGCTCAGAAGTCGCGGAATACAAGTTCAATACAAATCCTGAGCCTTGTTCAGGTTATAGAAGACTTTCGATCGCTTTTTTCAGACAGGAGCATTGCTCATGCACGTATTCGTTACCGGTGCCACGGGCTGGGTTGGATCGGCCGTGGTGCGGGATCTGCTCGGCGCCGGGCATCAGGTCAGCGGCCTGGCTCGTTGCCAGGAAAAGGCTGCCGCGCTGGCCGCCACCGGCGCAAAGGTGGTTCGAGGAACGTTGGATGACTTGGATGTTCTGCGCAACGCAGCCTCGGCGGCGGATGCGGTGATTCACACCGCGTTCAATCATGATTTTTCACGATTTGCCGAAAATGCCGAGCAAGACCGCCGCGCGATCCTGGCATTGGGCGGGGCGTTGCGAGGCTCCGAGCGGCCTTTATTGGTGACCTCGGGCTTGTTCGGATTGACCCGGGGCGCCAGTGAGCTGGAAGTGGTCAGCCCGGCCTCGCCCCGCAAGTCGGAAGCCACGGCGAGGGACCTGGCCGAGCGCGGCGTGCGGGTGGCAACAGTCCGGCTGGCGCCCTCGGTCCATGGTGCCGGCGACCATGGGTTCGTACCGATCCTGATTCGCCTGGCCCGGGAGAAGGGCGTATCGGCTTACCCCGGCGACGGCAGCCATTGCTGGTCGGGCGTGCATCGGCTGGATGCGGCACGGGTCTATCGACTGGCGCTGGAGCAGGGCGTCACTCAGTCGGTCTACCACGCCGTGGCCGACGAAGCGGTGCCGTTCAAGGACATTGCCCAGGCAATAGGACGTGGCCTGGGGGTGCCAGTCGAATCCCGCGAGCGCGAGCATTTCGGCTGGTTCGCGCACATGGCGAGCGCGAACATGGCGGTGTCCAGCGAGTACACCCGTGGCTTGTTGGATTGGATGCCGAGCGGCCCGGGTCTGTTGACGGATCTTGAACACCCTGGTTATTACGCTGAATGACCGCCGTGTAGGAGCTGACGAGTGCAACGAGGCTGCGATCTTTCCTCAGGCGCTTGAATCTCAAGCGAAAGACAAAAAGATCAAAAGATCGTCCGAACGCGGCCCGAGCCTTCGGCAGCTCCTACAATTCCCTTGCCACAAGGGCCTAGCGGGGGATGATCCCGTGGTCGATCGCGTATTTCGCCAGGGCCGCGGGCTTGTCGATGTTGAGCTTGCGGCGGATGCTCAGGCGGTGGGTCTCGACGGTGCGTACGCTGATGTCCAGTTCGCGGGCCATTTCCTTGTTGTTGAGCCCCTGGACCATCTTCGCCAGCACCTGGCTCTCGCGTGGCGTCAGCTCGCTGTCGGTGCTCGGGTCGGTGGCCAGGCGCTGGGCAATCTCGGCGCTGTAGAAAGTGCCGCCGCGGATGATGGCCTCGATGGCGGCGATGATTTCCTTCGACGGCGAATTCTTCAGGACGTAGCCGCTGGCACCGGCGCGTACGGATTCGCTGACGTATTCGTGATTGTCATACATGCTCAGGATCAGGATCTTCAAGCCAGGGTATTGCTTGCCCAACTGCCGCGTCAGTTCGAGGCCGTTCATGTCCTTGAGGCCGATGTCCATCAGCAGCAAGTCCGGTTGGCAGCGTCCGACCATTTCAATCGCCTGCACGCCGTTCTCCGCCTCGCCGACCACGTCCAGCCGAGGCATGACGGACAGCAGGGCGCGGATGCCATCGCGGACCAGGGCGTGATCATCGACCAACGCGACGCGTATGGTGGGGGGCAGGTTCATCGGCAGGTGCTCTTGGTGGTGTCGGCGCGCATCAGCTTTCCGTGGCCGGCATGGTCATGGGCAGCAGGATATCCAGTTCGCTTCGTCCCGGCACCGATGTCATCTCCAGCCGCCCGCCAAAATGCTCGACCCGTTCGCGGATATTACGCAGGCCGATGCCGGTATGGCCGCGTTCGACCTGGGGAACGTTGAAGCCCATCCCGTCGTCCACCACGGTCAGTCGCAAGGACTGGCCGGAGCCGAACAGGGTGATGGCGACACGTTTCGCCCCGGCATGCCGCTCTATGTTGGTCAGCGCCTCCTGGGCGATGCGGAACAGCGAGACCGGTGCGCCGTTTTCCAGGCGACAATCGAATTCATTGCTTCGGTAGGACACTTCGAGGCCACTGCGTTGTTCGAATTCGGCCGCGAGCTGGCCGATGGCGGCGGGCAGGCCCAGGGTGTCGAGCAACGAGGAGCGCAAGTCATGGGAGATGCTACGGATTTCGCCGATGGCTTCGCCCAGTCGGTCCGTGGCGTTCTTCAGGATGCCCAGGCCATTTTCCTGGCCGTTCTCGATGACATGGCTGGCGAGTTCGAACTGGAACTTGATCGACACCAGCAATTGGCTGATGCCGTCATGCAGCTCCCGAGACACCCGTGAGCGTTCTTCCTCTTGAAGGCTGACGATGCGCTGGTTCAGGCGCTGCAATTTCTTGTCGGCCAGGCGATGTTCGCTGACGTTGAGAGTGATGCCGCCGGCGAACACCAGCAGCACCGCCACCAGGGCGATGGCCGCGATGGCTTGCATGGTGGTGTGAATACCGTGGGCCACTTCGTCGCGGGCCTGTTGGGTGGCGCGTTCGACGTCTTCCAGGTAGATCCCGGTGCCGAGCATCCAGCCCCAGCGATCCAGCATCACGACGTAGGCGAGCTTGTCGGTCACCTGGCCGGAGGAGGGTTTGTTCCAGGCATAACGCTGGAAGCCTTCGCCGGATTCGGCGCTCTTGATCAGTGCCTGGATGACCGGCAGGCCGTGGGGATCCTTCATGTCCCAAAGGTATTGCCCCACCAGTTCCGACTGCCGGGCGTGCATCAGGCTGCGGCCTTGGCGGTCATAGACGAAGAAATAACCGTTGATGCCGAAACTGAGCTTGCGCAGCTCTTCCAATACCTGTTGCTGCGCCCGCGCGTCGCCCTTGCCGTCGTCATACAGCGGGGCGATCAGGCTTTGCGCCATTTCCACGTAGTTCTTCAGCTCGGCGCGCTTGCTCGCCAGGATACTGTCTTCGATCAGTTGCGCCTGCTGGTCACCCAACTGGCGATTGAGCGAGATGACCAAGGCGCCGATGACAGCAATCGCCAGGACCAGCGGCAGGATCCCGAGGGCGACGATCTTGTGTTTGAGCAGCATCTGTACTCCTGTCCGGACTCGGCGGGGAGGTGGATGGCGGGCATCATATGCCAAACCTGTGTGCGCTCAACAATCCTACCGGATATGGGGCTCAAAACTGTGGGAGCGAGCTTGCTCGCGATGGCGGATCTTCAGCCAACACTTCATTGACTGAAACGCCGCTATCGCGAGCAAGCTCGCTCCCACAGGGGGAAAGGGCGCATCTACGTAGTACTACGGATTTATTTATTGACGGCATGCAGGGATATTGGGCCGGCTCCGAATAGCCGGGGCACACTATAAAAACAATCGCCGCAATCCACTGGATATCGGCAGGAGACACGCAATGACAACCCGTCTGGTTAAACACCTCGCCTGGTTTGCCGTGGCTGTTCTGGGAGCCTGTGCGCTGA
>NZ_JAOSHO010000159.1 GCF_025917275.1 Pseudomonas agronomica
CCGGCGGTGCCCGATGGCAGCTCCAGGGCACGCGGCTCGCGGGGTTCATCGAAGTTATTGACATAGACCCAGTCCGACGGGGTCTGCATGCGCTTGCCTTCGGCCTTGAGGTAGCGCTTGACGAACGAGAACCGGCCAGTGCCGGGCTCACCCATGACAAATACGTTGTAACCGGGGCGTGGCATCGCCACACCGAACTGCAATGCTTCGACCGCACGTTCCTGGCCAAGCACACCGCGGAAGGGCTCCAGATCATTGGTGGTAGAGAAGCTGAACTGTTCAGCGGAAAACGGACGGGTCAGCGCTTCGGGCGCTAGACGCAAGCTGGCAGCAACAGGATCAGGCATCGGGCTTCCTTACATCAGGCGGGGCAGATAGCGGCATTCTGGCGCTGCCCGTACCTGACTGGCAAGGAGCGCCTGAGGCCATAGCATAGTCGAGGGAACAACCCAGGGCAGAGCCCCGCACGCAACAGGTTTGCAGTAATGTTTTTGCAAAATGCCACGGAACCCTCGGATCGTGCCTAAACTCCAAACTGCGCGGCTGGAACAATAACCGGCCCACTGGCTGCTGTAGGGGCCAGACCCTGTCCATTGGTACGCACACAAAGAGAACATAGCTATGAAACGGATTCTTCTCGGTACTCTCTTCACCGCTGTATCCATCAACGCCATGGCTCAGGCGCCGGGCGGCCCGGATTGCGGCTGGGGCAACATGCTGTTCGAAGGTCAGCGTGGCACCCCCGCTCACTTCCTCGCATCCACCACCAACGGCACCTCCGGCAACGCCACCTTCGGCATGACCTCCGGCACGAACGGCTGCTCGACCAACGCAGCACTGACCTATGGTGGCAAGTCCTGGCTGGCCATGAATGGCATGATGAACGAGCTGTCCGAAGACATGGCCAAGGGTCAGGGCGAAGCGCTGACCACCTACGCCGTGGTACTGGGTGTGGCACCGGAAGACCGTGCACACTTCTCCGCCGTGACCCACGAGCACTTCCAGCAGATCTTCAGCAAGGCTGACGTGACCGCAGAAGACGTGCATACCAATACCCTGGCCGTGCTGAAAAACGACCCTCGCCTGGCCAAGTACGCGACTCAAGCTTAAGCTCGACACCACTCGCTCCTTTCGAGGAGCGGGTTTTCTTTTTGGGCCCCCTCCGGTCTTTATTTTTCGACTTTCCAAGTAGCCGACTATGCTCAAACGCCTTGCCTGGCTGGCGCTCTGTGTGTGCGCCCCGCTGTCCGCCGCGCCTCATGTCGACCCTCAACGTTTGCAGCAACTGGCCAATGATCGCTTCTGGATTTCCCTGGGTCACTACGAAACCGCCAAGCTCGGTGGCTGGCGCAGCTATATCAGCGACAAGAAATTCTTCCTCGCACCCGACGGCAACGAACATCCCGACCGCGAGCTGACCGCCACGCTGCAAGCGCTGTACGGCCCAGCCAGTGCCGGCCAGCAGCATGCCCAGTGCGTGTACCCGGCGCGTACCCGCTGGCTGAAGGCGCAGCTCGGCCTGACGGACCTGCCGGCGGTCAATTGCAGCGACTACACCCAGTGGTTCAAGGACGTTTCGCCCCACAGCGCGGTGATGATCTTCCCCGCCGCCTACTTGAACAGCCCGTCCTCGATGTTCGGTCACACCCTGTTGCGTATCGACCAGGCCGACGTGCAAAGCGACAAGACCGCGCTGCTCAGCTACGCGATCAACTTCGGCGCCTACATCGAAGGCTCGGACAACAGCATCCTTTACGCCTGGAAGGGTCTGATGGGCGGTTATCCCGGCCTGTTCGCCCTGGTGCCCTACCAGGAAAAACTCTCCGAATACCGCAGCCTCGAAAACCGCGACCTGTGGGAATACCGCCTGAACCTGAGCCAGGCGGAAACCGAACGCATGGTCGAGCATGTGTGGGAACTCAAGCAGATCCAGTTCGACTACTTTTTCTTCGACGAAAACTGCTCCTATCGCCTGCTTGAACTGCTGCAAGTCGCGCGTCCCAGCCTTCGCCTGACCGAACAATTCCCGCTGACGGCGATTCCCACCGACACCGTCAAGGCAGTGAAAGAGGCCGGGCTGGTGGAAAGCATCCAGTACCGACCGTCCCGCGAACGAGAACTGCTCAGCCGCGCCGAACCGCTCAGCGATGACGAACAACAATGGGTACTGAACGTCAGCGCCGACCAGCAGCAGTTGCAACGACCTGAATTCAAGGCGCTGCCACGCGAACGCCAGGCCTTGATCATCGACGCGGCCTACCGCCTGGAGCGTTATCGCGCCAACGGCCAGGAGCGTGATCCACAGCGCGCCCAACGCAGCTTCGAACTGTTGCGGGCGATCAACCAGAATCCCGCGCCGGAACTCGAAATCCCGCAACCGGGCCTGCCCGAGGACGGTCACGAATCGCGCACCTGGCAGGCCGGTCTCGGCACGCGGGGCGACCGGGCGTTTGGTGAGTACGGCCTGCGCATGGCCTATCACGACCTCAACGACAATGCCGAGAGCTTCCCGCTGGGGGCGCAGATTGAAATCCTGCAGTTGAAGCTGCGCCAGTACGAAGGTAACGACTGGCAAGTGCAGCAACTGGACTTGGCGACCATTCGCTCCCTGACTCCACGCAACGAGTTGTTGCAACCATTGTCCTGGCAGGTCACTGGCGGCTTGGAGCGGGTGCCGGGCAAGCATGACGATGAAACGCTGGTCAGCCACGTCAATGGCGGCGGCGGAGGTACCTGGGCGTTGGGAGAAGATGTATTGGGCTTTGCCCTGGGCACCGTGCGGGTCGAGCACAACAACGACTTCGCCGAGTTCATCTCTCCGGCTGCGGGCTTCAACAGCGGTGTGCTGTGGAAAAATCCGCTGGGCAACCTGAGCGTGGAAGCCAAGGGTGATTATTTCGTCAATGGCGAAGTGCGCCGTAGCCTGAGCCTGAACCAGCAGTGGGAACTGTCTCGCAATCTCGGCCTGCGCCTGAGCGCCCAGCGCGAATTCAGCCAACTGGCCTCGCCGGAGAATGAGGTAATGCTTGAAGTGAAGTGGTATCACTACTGAGCGAACGGATTAATCACCGCGCTTTCACGCCTTTCTGACGAATCCACTTCTAGACTTACGGTATGAGTCAGATTCGGTGAGAAGGTAGAGATGAGGCGCGCGGCAGTGGTGCTGAGTGTGTTGATGTTGCTTGGTGGCTGTGAAACCACCCATGAAGATTTGATCGCCCGAGGTTATCCGCCGGCCTTCGCCGATGGTTTCGACGACGGTTGCAGCAGTGGCCGGCAAGCCGCCGGCGCGATTACCGGCCAGTTCAGGAAGGACGTGCCGCGCTATCTCCAGGACCCCCGCTACGCCGAAGGCTGGAGCGACGGCTTTCGCCAATGCCAGGCCATGCGCGAGAGCGAAGACCGTGACGCCTATCGCGAACGTCACTGGGACGAACGTGAGCGGGCCTGGCAACAGCAGAAAGATCGCGACGCCGGCCGGGCTTATCGCTCGCAGTGAGTCGTTCAGAGACATTCGTCGAAACCAAAACCTTGCGACCATGGCCCAAACTCCAATAGAGGAGAACCCTATGAGTCGCGCTTTCGTCAACGAAGACAACGCCGCCGCCCAGGCCGACCAGCCGGTCGAACGCCAGATCAGCGCGCAACCCAACTACGTCACGCCGGCAGGGCTTGCTCAATTGCAGGCGCGGGTCGTCGAGTTGCAACAGCTACACAGCCAGCAGTCAGCCCAAGGCGAGCGAGCGGATAAGCAGCGTATCGCCGATATCGAGCGGGACCTGCGGTATTTCAATCAACGCGTGCAAAGCGCCCAGATCGTTATGCCGAGCGATTGCGATCAGGTGCGGATCGGGCATTGGGTGACCTTTGCCGATGAGCACGGTCATGAGCAGCGAGTGCAATTGGTTGGAGAAGACCAGGCTGATGCAGCGAGTGGACTGATCAATTGGGGCTCGCCGCTGGGGCGGGCGTTGCTGGGGGCGAAGGTTGGGGATGAGGTGACGTGGAAGCGACCGGTGGGGGATGTGGCGATCGAGGTGCTGGCAATTGAACTTGGGTGACGGTTCGGTCCTCATCGCGAGCAAGCTCGCTCCCACAGCGATCGACATCAGCCAGGCATCTTGCGACAACACCAAAACCATTGTGGGAGCGAGCCTGCTCGCGAAGGCGTTTGATCAGTCCAAGATTTGTTGACTGATCCACCGCTTTCGCGAGCAGGCTCGCTCCCACAGGGTTATTGCTTAACCGACCGAATCAGGCCAGTTTCTTGTGCCGTACGCGGTGCGGCTGGGCAGCGGCTTCACCCAGGCGCTTCTTGCGATCGGCTTCGTACTCGGTGTAGTTGCCTTCGAAGAACACCGCTTGCGAGTCGTCTTCGTACGCCAGGATGTGGGTTGCCACGCGGTCAAGGAACCACCGATCGTGGGAGATCACAATGGCGGCGCCCGGGAAGTCCAGCAAGGCTTCTTCCAGGGAACGCAGGGTTTCGACGTCGAGGTCGTTGGACGGTTCGTCGAGCAGCAGGACGTTGCCGCCCTCCTTCAGCGTCAACGCCAGGTGCAAGCGACCGCGTTCACCACCGGAGAGGTCCTTGACGAACTTCTGCTGGTCGCCACCCTTGAAGTTGAAGCGACCGACATAAGTGCGCGACGGGATTTCATAGTTGCCGATACGGATCTGGTCGGAACCGTCGGAGATCTGCTGGAACACGGTCTTGCTGCCGTCCAGGTCCTCACGGCTCTGGTCGACGCAGGCCAGTTGCACGGTTTCACCGATCTCGATGCTGCCCGAATCCGGAGTTTCCTTGCCCATCAGCATGCGGAACAGCGTGGATTTACCCGCGCCGTTACCACCGATCACACCAACGATGGCGCCTTTTGGCATGGAGAACGACAGGTTGTCGATCAACACGCGATCGCCGTAGCCCTTGGTGACGTTCTTGAATTCGATGACCTTGTCGCCCAGGCGTGGGCCGGCCGGGATGTAGATCTCGTTGGTTTCGCTGCGCTTCTGGAATTCCTGGGATTGCATTTCCTCGAAGCGCTGCAGGCGTGCCTTGGATTTGGACTGGCGGGCCTTGGCGCCTTTGCGCACCCACTCCAATTCTTCCTTCATGGCTTTTTCATGGGCCGACTGCTGCTTGGATTCCTGGGCCAGACGATCGGACTTGGCTTCCAGCCAGCCCGAATAGTTGCCCTCGTACGGAATGCCTGCACCGCGGTCGAGTTCGAGGATCCAGCCGGCGACGTTGTCCAGGAAGTAACGGTCGTGCGTGATCGCCACCACGGTGCCTGGGAAGTCGTGCAGGAAGTGTTCGAGCCAGGCGACGGAATCGGCGTCCAGGTGGTTGGTCGGTTCGTCGAGCAGCAGCATGTCCGGGGCCGACAGCAGCAGGCGGCACAGGGCCACGCGGCGCTTCTCACCGCCGGAGAGGTGTTCGACTTTCGCGTCCCAGGCTGGGAGGCGCAGCGCATCGGCGGCGACTTCGAGCTGGCGGTCCAGGTTGTGACCGTCGCTGGCCTGCAGGATCGCTTCGAGCTTGGCCTGCTCGGCGGCCAGCTTGTCGAAGTCGGCATCCGGGTCGGCGTAGGCGGCATAGACCTCGTCCAGGCGTGCCTGGGCGTCCTTGATGACACTGACCGCTTCCTCGACCACTTCACGGACGGTCTTGGTCGGATCCAACTTAGGCTCTTGCGGCAGGTAGCCGATGTTCAGGTCTGGCATCGGACGGGCTTCGCCGTCGAATTCGTTATCGACGCCGGCCATGATCTTCAACAGGGTGGATTTACCCGATCCGTTGAGACCCAGTACGCCGATCTTGGCGCCGGGGAAAAAAGACAGAGAAATGTTTTTCAGGATTTCCCGCTTCGGCGGAACAACTTTGCTCAGCCGATGCATGGTAAAGACGTATTGAGCCATGGTGAACCTAGCGTCAGTGACAGGTGAAAAGAACGAGCCAGGCCATGCGCGGCACGGGCACTTGATGTCATCAATGCCTGCGGGCGGATGGCGCCTGGGAAGCTGGAGCTGGAACGCTCTTGTTTGACCGGCAAAGCTACCTCAACCGTCGGTCCAGGTCCAGCCGCCAGGGACTGGCACTTTGCCACAAGTCAAGGCATGCTAGCCGCCCTTCGGGCGTCCGGCTTATAGTGCCCGTCGCGCCAGTCCAGCAAACCGCAGGATTACAGCTTGTCCAATGTCACGCCGCCCCCGTCCCCACGCGCACCGACAGCTGTGCCTGGCCTGCCCCTGCGCGGGACATTGAAGGGCGCGCTGGCCTCGCTGGTCCTGTTATTACTGGGCCTGCTCTTCTGGCAGTTGCTCGATCAATTGCGCGAAACCCAGCAGCAACAACGTCAATACACCATCGACTACACCGCCGACCTGGCCGCGCAAGTCAGCCTGAACATGGCGTTGAACGCGCAAATCGCCCTTAACCTGCTACCGATCGTCGAACAACCGCAAACAGCCGACGAACAGCAGGCCCTGCTGCACAAGCTTCAGCAATCGCTTCCTCAATTGCGCAGCCTGGCGCTGCTGAGCCCATCGGGCAGGGTGCTCAGTGACAGCGATGCCGACAGCCAGGACGCCGACTACCTGGCCGAACTGGTACGGCGCAGCCGTGCCCAGGCGCACTATTTCAGCAATGCCGAAGATGGCTCCGTGGTGCACCTGTTGCTGCACCAGGCCAGCGGCAGCAGTCGCGGTTATTGGGCGTTGCGCCTGACGCCGAGCTTCTTCTCGACGTTGACCAAGCAGGCCGACACGGGCTTGCGGCCGTTGTGGCTGGTGGAGAACCGTCTCAACCAGCAAATCATCAGCCGCGACGAAAGCCTACCCTCTGCCACCCCGACCCAACTGACCTCGCAAGACCTGAGCGACACCGTGCTGACCGTGCCCCTGAGCAGCAGCGACTGGCAATTGCGCGGGCTGTTTGATCGAGGCCAAGTGCTTGAGCAACTGCTCCCCGCCTTCATCGGCAAATGCCTGCTGGGCCTTGCATTCTCGATGATTCCGGTGATCGCCCTGCTGAACATGCGACGACGCCAGCGACAGTTGCACGAGGGACGTCGTCGCTACCAGGACATCTTCGAGGGCACCGGCGTGGCCCTGTGCGTGCTCGACCTGTCCGGCCTGAAGACATTCTTCGCCCGGGCCGGCCTGCAGGACGGCGAACAACTGCGCGCCTGGCTGCAGGTCCCGTTGCGTCTCGAACAGCTGCAGCAGCAAGTGCACGTCACCGAAGTCAACCAGATGGCCTTGAAGCTGCTCAACGTCGATTCCTGCGAACAAGCCTGGCAACTGCTGGTCGGCAACGGCCCGAAGGACAACAACCCCATCGGATCGAAACTGCTCGAAGCACTGCTCGACGAGCACAAGCAGTTGGAACTGGAAATCAAGCTGCCGGACGCCCATGGTCGAGACCAGCATTTATGGCTGGTACTGCGCTTGCCGGAAACACAGCGCGACTATAACGCCGTCATCCTGAGCATCAACGACATTACCAGCCGCAAGCTGATCGAACTCTCACTGCTCGAACGCGAAGGTTTCTGGTCCGACGTGGTACGCACCGTCCCGGATCACCTTTACGTCCAGGACGTCATCAGCCAGCGGATGATCTTCAGCAACCACCACCTGGGGCAGACGCTCGGCTACGACCGCACCGAGCTGCACCAGATGGGCGAGTACTTCTGGGAAATCCTGCTGCACAGCGACGACGCCGACCATTACCACTCTCTGCGCCAGCAACAGCGACGCGGCGGCTATACGCAGCTGCTGCAATGCCAATTGCGCTTCCGCCACCGCAACGGCAAATGGCGCCGCTTCGAGGTTCGTGAACAAGCCCTGGCCCGGGACCGCTACGACCAGGTGACCCGCATCATCGGCGTGGCAAAAGACATCACCGAGCAGATCGAGGCCAGTGAATCCCTGCGCGACAGCGAGCAACGCTACCGGATGCTCGCCGAAAGCATCAGCGACGTGATTTTCTCCACCGACAGCAAGCTCTCGCTCAACTACGTCAGCCCGTCGGTCCAGGCGGTGCTGGGCTACACCTCCGATTGGATCTTCCAGAACGGCTGGCAGTCGACCATCGCCAATCCGCAGCAGCTGACGGGCATCTACAGCCTGATGGACCGCGTCAGCAAGGCCCTCGACAAGCCTGAGCAACTGGCCGAACTGCGCAACCAGATGCAGACCCAGTTGTTCCTGTTCGACTGCCTGCGTGCCGACGGACGCAAGATTCCCATCGAGCTGCGGCTGGTGCTGGTATGGGACGACAACGACGCGTTCGAAGGCGTGCTCGGCGTCGGTCGCGACATCAGCCAGCAGCGTCGCGCCGAAAAAGACCTGCGCATGGCCGCCACGGTATTTGAACATTCGACCTCGGCGATCCTGATCACCGACCCGGCCGGCTATATCGTCCAGGCCAACGAGGCTTTCAGTCGCGTGAGCGGTTATGCCGTCTCGCAGGTCCTGGACCAGTTGCCCAACATGCTGACCGTGGACGAGCAGCAGGAAGCCCATTTGCGCTACGTGCTCAAGCAACTGCAACTGCACAGCACGTGGGAAGGCGAAGTCTGGCTCAAGCGCCGCAACGGCGAACATTATCCAGCCTGGGTCGGCATCACGGCAGTGCTGGACGACGAAGGCGACTTGGCCAGTTATGTGTGCTTCTTCAGCGACATCAGCGAGCGCAAGGCCAGCGAGCAGCGCATTCATCGCCTGGCCTATTACGACGCCCTGACCCACCTGCCCAACCGCACGCTGTTCCAGGATCGCCTGCACACCGCGCTGCAATCAGCGGAGCGGCAGAAGAGCTGGGTCGTGCTGATGTTCCTCGACCTGGACCGCTTCAAGCCGATCAACGACTCCCTGGGCCACGCCGCCGGCGACCGTATGCTCAAGGAAATGGCCACGCGCCTGCTCGGCTGCGTCGCCGACGACGACACCGTGGCACGCATGGGCGGCGACGAGTTCACCCTGCTGCTGCAACCGCGTGCCAGCCGCGAGATGGCGCTGAACCGGGCCATCACCGTGGCCGAGCAGATCCTCGCCAGCCTGGTCCGGCCCTTCGTGCTGGAAGGCCGGGAATTCTTCGTCACCGCCAGTATCGGCATCGCCCTGAGTCCCCAGGACGGCAACGAACTGAGCCAGTTGATGAAGAACGCCGACACGGCCATGTACCACGCCAAGGAGCGCGGCAAGAACAACTTCCAGTTCTACCAGGCCGACATGAACGCCAGCGCCCTGGAGCGCCTGGAATTGGAAAGCGACCTGCGCCATGCCCTGGAGCAGAACGAGTTCGTGCTGTATTACCAACCGCAGTTCAGCGGCGATGGCAAACGCCTGACCGGCGCCGAGGCCCTGCTGCGCTGGCGCCATCCGCGACGCGGGCTGGTGCCGCCGGGGGACTTCATCCCGGTCCTTGAAGAACTCGGACTGGTGGTGGACGTCGGCGACTGGGTCATTACCGAAGCCTGTCGGCAACTCAGGACCTGGCACCAGGCCAAGGTCCGGGTGCCGAAGGTCTCGGTCAACATTTCCGCCCGGCAGTTCTCCGACGGCCAGTTGGGCACGCGCATCGCTACTATCCTGCGAAATACCGGCCTGCCACCGGCCTGCCTGGAGTTGGAACTGACTGAAAGTATCCTGATGCGCGAAGTCAGCGAGGCGATGCAGATCCTCGACGGGTTGAAAAACCTCGGCCTGAGCATCGCGGTGGATGATTTCGGCACCGGTTACTCGTCGCTCAACTACCTCAAGCAATTCCCCATCGACGTGCTGAAGATCGACCGCACCTTCGTCGACGGCCTGCCGTCCGGCGAGCAGGACGCGCAGATCGCCCGGGCGATCATCGCCATGGCCCACAGCCTCAACCTGGCGGTGATCGCCGAGGGCGTCGAGACCCACGAGCAATTGGACTTTTTGCGCGAGCACGGCTGCGACGAGGTCCAGGGCTACCTGTTCGGCCGCCCGATGCCGGCGAATCGGTTCGAAGCGCAGTTCAGCAATGATGCGTTGTTCATGATCGATTGAAATTCACGTCGTCTGGACGGGCCTCTTCGCGAG
>NZ_JAOSHO010000016.1 GCF_025917275.1 Pseudomonas agronomica
GCAGCGGCTGCGGGTGCCATCGACATCGAGGCCAAGAGCCTGGAGACCCGTGGCCAGGTGTATGCCGGTAGCCGGCTCGAAGTCAAAACCCAGGGTGACCTGACCAGCCAGCAGAACCTGGTGGCGCGCGACAGCATTCACCTGGACAGCGGCGGCACGCTGACCAACAACGGCATTATCGAGGCCGGGGTCAACGCCGATAACAGCCGCAATACGGTGGGCGATGTCACGCTCACGGCAAGACAACTGAACAACGCCGGCAAAACCGTGATTGCCAGTCGCGACCTGAATGTCACGTCCACCGCTGCGCTGAATAACCAGGGCGGCACGCTCAGTGGGCAGGGCAAGACCACCGTCACCGGCAACGTTGTGGATAACCGCAATAAAGGCCGGATCCTGGGTAACACGGAACTGCATCTGAGCGCCGATCAAGTCCTCAACAGCCAGGGCGGCCTGATCAATAGCCAGGGCCTGCTGACGGCCAGCCTGGGCCATTTGGAAAACAATGCAGGTGAACTGTCGAGTCTGAACAGCGCGACCCTGGTCCTTGGCAGCCTGGACAACCTGACCGGCCTGGTCATGGCCGGCAAGAACCTCGACATCACTAACACCGGCGCGATCAACAACCGGGGCGGCGAGCTATCCAGTCAAGGCGTCATGACCGTGCGCACCGCCAGCCTGGACAACAGCAACAAAGGCACCGTGGCCGCCAATGGCAAGTTGCTGGTCAGCGCCACCGGCGCGGTCAACAACGCCGAAAAAGGCCTGCTTGCTAGCCGTGCTGCTGAGGTCGAGTTCGATGCTGCCAGTCTGAATAACGCCAAGGGCACGCTGCAAGGCGAGGGCCTGGTTACCGTGGATGTATCCGGCGACATCGATAACCAGGGCGGCAGCATCATCGCCAAGGACGACAAGCTGAGTGTCTTTGCCACCAACCTGGACAACCGTGGCGGCGTGCTGTCCAGCGTCAAGGCCGCGCTGGAAGCACGCACCACCGGCGTGCTGAAAAACGGCTACGACGTGAACCGCCAGGGCGGCACGATCCAGGCCCAAGGACTCAGCATCCAAGCCTTGGCTGGGCTGTTCAACGACGGCGGACGCATCGCTGCGCAAGCCGGCGATGTCGTGGTCACCAACGCAGCGGCGGATATCAACAATCGCAACGGCGGGATATACGCCACGGGCAAGGTCTTGGTCACTGGCCGGGACATGGACAACAGCGGCGGCGGGCAAGTCAGCGCCAGTCGCATCGACTTTGATCTTTCGGGGGCACTGAACAACAACGCCGGCATCATCGAAAGCCAGGACAGCCTGGATATCCTGGCCGCCAGCCTGAGCAACCAGAAAGGCCAACTGCGCACCCTGGGCCAGAACAGCACCACGGCATTCAAAATCGGGGGGCTGTTCGATAACAGCGACGGCACCCTCGAAACCGCCAGTAATGATGTGGGCTTCAACACCGGCAGCGTCCAGAACGTGGGTGGCAAGCTGCTGCACACCGGCCTGGGACTGTTTGGTATCAGCCAGGCCAACCTGGGCCAGGCGGGTGGGCAACTGGTGACCTACGGTAACCTGACGGTGACGGCTGACCGCTGGACCAACAGCACCGCGATCCAGGCCGGCCATCTGGTGGTTCATGTCGATCAGCTGACCCAGACGGCCACCGGCCAGTTGCTCAGCGCCAATAGCATGGAAGGCCGCGGCAGCAACTGGCGGGTTGACGGCCTGATCGGCAGCGACGGAGCCATAGATCTGCAACTGACTGGCGCTTATACAGGCAATGGCCGCTTGAGCAGTCTCGGCACCTTGGGCCTCAAGGCGGCACTGATCAACCTGGAGCAAAACGGCAGTATCGCGGGCGGCGGCAACACAACCGTCGTGGTCGATGGCGTCCTCAACAGCTACGGTCGCCTGACCTCGGCGGCGGATATGAGCGTCACGGCCGCCACGCTCAACAACTACGGCACGCTGGGCAGTGCCGGCGCGCTCGGCGTATCCACCGGCGACTTGCTCAACGAACGCGGATTGATCTTCAGCGGCGGCAATACCAGCCTGCGCGTCAACAGCCTGACCAACCGCTATGCCGACATCTACAGCCTGGGTGACCTGAGTATCGATCGCGACGGCCTCGGCACCCGTGCCAGCCGCATTCTCAACAGCTCCGGCACGCTGCAAAGCGACGGCAACATGCGCCTGGCGGCCAGCACGATCGACAACGTGCGCGAGATCTTGACCACCCACGATGCAGGCATCTACACCGCCTCGATCAGGGAAGTGGCCTGCATCCCAGGTGATTGCGACGGCCCCAAGCAAAACCACGTCTGGCAGATCATCCAGCGCGACAAGTTCGAAGTCACCGCGGCCAGCGCCGCCTCCAGCATCACCACCGGTGGCAACCTGAATATCCAGGGCGACACCCTGACCAATCGGAGCAGCAGCATCGGCGTCGGCGGTGCATTGACCGCCAACCTCGTCAGCTTGAACAACATCGGCATCGAGACCGGCGAGATCGAAACCTCGCGCACCTTCAGGTCCGAACGCACCCGCCACCCGAGTGGCTGGCGGGCCGCCGCGAATGACTTCACCAACAAATACTGGTTGCAGAGCCCGGGCTACAACGCCAACGACCTGGGTGGCCTTGAAGCAGCGATGAGCCGTTTCATCGGCATGACCCAGATTGAGTTCCTGCAGCTTCGCACCCAAACCAGTACTACCGATAACCAGACCTATGCGGCGATTATCCAGGCCGGTGGCGCCATCGACATTCCTACCCAGGGCGACCTCAACAGCGGCGTCGTGCGTGGCGGTTACAACTACGTCGGCGCCGGCCCGCGTACCGACACCCAGGCCGACAACGCCTTCTCGACCCGCATCAGCGTCAATCGGCAACTCCCGACGAGCCTGACCCAGCAACAGGTCGATCCACTGGCCCTGCCGGGCTTCGACTTGCCCACCGGGCAAAACGGCCTGTTCCGCATGAGCGGCGACGGCTCGACCACGCCAACCCAAGGCACGGGGCTGACGCAAGTGCGTGGCCTGCCGGACCGCTCGTTCCAGGCCAACCCGCAAAAATACCTGATCGAGACCAACCCGGCGCTGACCGACATGCGCCGCTTCATGAGCTCGGATTACCTGCTGTCGAATCTGGGCTACGACCCGGACACCGCCGCCAAGCGTCTGGGCGATGGTTTCTACGAGCAACGCCTGATCCAGCAAGCCGTGATCGCCCGAACCGGCCAGCGCTTCCTCGACGGCCAGACCTCCGACGACGGCATGTTCAAGTACCTGATGAACAACGCCATCGCCAGCAAGGACGCTCTTGATCTGTCCCTGGGCGTGAGCCTGACCGCCGAACAGGTTGCGGCCCTGACCCATGACATCGTCTGGATGGAAACTCGGACGGTGAATAACGAGCAGGTGCTGGTGCCGGTGCTTTATCTGGCTCAAGCCAACAACCGTCTGGCGCCGAATGGTGCGCTGATTCAGGGTTCAGACGTCAGCCTGATTGCGGGTAAGAACCTGAACAATGCGGGCACCTTGCGTGCGTCCAGCAACCTGAGGGCGACGGCGGGCGACAGCTTGGTCAACAGTGGGTTGATGGAAGCGGGGAACCGGCTTGAGGCGTTGGCGGGTAATGACCTTACTAACCGGGCTGGCGGCATTATTACAGGGCGGGACGTCAGTGTCGTTGCCCTCACCGGCGACGTGATCAACGAACGTACAGTTACTACTCACGAAAGCAGCAGCGGCTACCGCACCGAACGCACCGACTTCATCGACAGCGCCGCCCGCATCGAAGCGGGAAACAACCTGACCGTCAGTGCCGGGCGTGACATCAACAACGTCGGCGGTGTGCTGAAAAGCGGAGCCGACACCACGCTCAATGCCTCGCGCGATGTCAATCTCGTTGCCGCCGAACGTATCACCAGCGGCACTCGCGGTCGGCATCGTGACCAGGACATCAAACAATACGGCTCCAGCCTCGACAGCGGCCGCGACCTGAGCGCCAATGCCGGCCGCAACCTCACCGTCGTCGCCAGCCAGATCGATGCCAAGCGCGACGTCACCCTCGCCGCCAAAGAAAACCTGACCCTCGCCTCGGCAGCGAATGAGCAGCACTCCTACGACAAGTCCAAGAAGGTCACCAGCCAAGAGGATCATGTCACCCAAATGGCTTCGACGGTCAAGGCGGGGCGCAACGTTGCCTTGAGCGCGGGGCAGGACCTGGCGCTGATTTCCAGCAAGGTGAACGCTGCAAACGAGGCCTATTTCGTGGCGGGTGGCAGGCTTGAGCTGCTGGCTGCGCAAAACAGCCACTATTCGCTGTACGACATGAAGAAGAAAGGGGGCTGGGGAAGCAAGAAGACTCAGCGGGATGAGGTGACCAAGGTTACGCATGTGGGCAGCCAGATCATCACGGGCGGTGACCTGGTATTGCTCAGCGGGAGCAACCAGCGTTATCAGGCGGCCAAGCTGAGCAGCGGCAATGACCTGACGTTACAGAGCGGCGGTTCGATTACCTTCGAGGGTGTCAAGGATCTGAGCCAGGAAAGCCATACAAAGAGCGATTCAAGTCTGGCTTGGAACTCGATGAAGGGGAAAGGCCATACCGACGAAACCTTGATTCAGAGCCAATTGCAAGCTCAGGGGAACGTGGCCATCAAAGCGGCCGATGGCTTGAACATCGATATCAAGCATATCAACGAGAAAACCGTCAGCCAGACCATCGATGTCATGGTCAAGGCTGACCCCAAGTTGGCGTGGCTCAAGGAGGCCGAGCAGCGAGGGGATGTGGATTGGCGGTTGATCAAGGAAACTCACGAGTCGTTTAAGTACAGCCACTCGAGCCTGGGGCAGGGCGCGATGTTGGCAATCATTATCATCGTTACCGTGCTGACGGCGGGTACTGCAACCGCCGCTACAGTCGGCGCCGGTGCTGGCAGCGCCGCTGCTGGGGCGGCAACTGCCGCAGGTGCTTCAGCTGCCACGGCTGCGACCGTAGGCGCTGCTGCATCGGCCGCCGCCACGGCGAGTTTTTCGGCAGCAGTTGCGCAAACGGCGGTCAGTACGATCAACAACAAGGGTGACCTGGGGGCGACCTTCAAGGACGTCTTTTCGTCAGATAACCTGAAAAACTACGTAATCGCCGGGATCACGGCCGGTTTTGCCAAGGGCGTCATCGACCCCGCACTCGGCGGCAATACAGTGCCGTTCAACAACCTCACCAAGGGTTTTGATTTAAATACGCTTCAAGGAATGGGTGGTTTTGCGCTGCACGCCGGGGCTCAGGGTGTTGCGGGAGGCGTCATCAAAACCGCTATCAATGGAGGTAGCCTCGGTCAGAACCTCCGTGATGGGCTGGTTTATCAGGCAAGTACCGTCGCAGCGGCGACAACGTTCAATTTTGTCGGTGGTTATGCACAGGACCATTGGCAAACCGCGAAGAATGCAGGCGATACCACAGGCATGGCCATGTGGGCCGAAGGCGGCGTCGCTCGTACTGCCATGCATGCATTGGCGGGAGGAGCGATTTCCAGCGCTACCGGCGGCGACTTCAAGACCGGGGCCATCGCGGCGGGTGCCAGCCAGGCCATGGCTGGAGAACTTAATGCCATTTTCGATACACAGCCTGATCTGCGACAAGCGGTTTCTCAGATCGTCGGTTTGACGGCAGCCGGTCTTGCTGGCGGCGATGTCGAGAAAGCCTCTTGGGTCGCATTGATGGCTGACGAATACAATCGCCAGCTTCACCAGAAAGAGACCGTTGCACTTGAGAAACTACAAAAGGAAACACCTGAAAAATCTTATGAACTGAAAGCGGCTGCGTGTGCTCTGGTTCATTGCTCCGCCTCGGTTCCGGTGGACGATCCAAACTACCAGGCGGTCAAAGCGCTTGAGGCGGATGGCAAGGGATTCTCAGGTGCTCAAAGCGCGCTGATTGCGACCGGTGCCTATGACGAATATTCGAAATGGGACCAAGCCAACGATGACTTACTGCTAAACGACAAGGAGCTCAGACAGTCGTCCCAGGCAAGCCGCGCGGTACTCGGCGCGATAGGGGCAGCGGCAGGGTTCGGCGGCGCGATCCTCTCAACGCCCGCTTGTATCACCGGAGCCGGTTGCGCTATACCTGCATTCTCCGGTCTGGGCGGCGCCGCGTCGTTTGTCGACGGGTGGCAGGCCACCGGGCAGTTGTTCGCTCCTTACGATTACACGCAAGGAAGCAAGGTACTCGCATCGTTCGACAGCGCGACTTATCCTGGCGACGTAAACCCCCTCCGCGACTATGGAACCGAGGCCGCTAAGGCGGCGATGGAAATCGCGCTGCTCAAGGGGGCTGGGAAGTACCTTGATGGGAGTGGGGCGTCGGTACTGGTTTCGGGGGTAAAAGGGGGAGGAGTAAAAGGGACAGGAGTTCTAAGTGAAGTACCTCAGATCACCCTCAATCGCCAGAATGGAACTGCTTTTGAACGACAAGTCGTTGATGCATTCGAACATGTGGGTGGGGTGAAAAATACAATTCCAGTAACTGTTCAGCTCCCTAATGGTGCACAAGTAACAACGATTCCTGACTTGTGGGGCAGAAACGTAGGCGGTTTGTTAGAGGTTAAAAATGTACAAAATCTTTCAATGTCTAACCAGCTGCGGGCACAGGTTAAAGTTGCAAGCGATACGGGGCAGCCTTTAAATCTTGTAGTGAGTCCTAGAACAAGCAATGTCTCCGCGGAGCTCATGCGACAGGTGAGAAGCACCGGCGGAGATGTTTTTAGATATGATCCCGCTACGGGCGATTTGACGAGGTTCTAGTAATAGATGAAGCCATATATACAGATTGCGATTAGAACAAGGGCTGAGACGGTTGGATGGGATGTGGGTGAGAAATTTATTGATTCACTGAGCCTGGGTGGAGGCTTGCTTGCTCCAGAGCAAGTATCGCATAACGCGGATGAGTTCACAGAGCCCTTCATGGGGAAGGCTGCGAGTGAGAGTGTCTGGGCATCGAAGGCATCGATAAGAGTCAATGGAACGTTGTCAGAGTTCTACCAAGATTTCGCTTGGCGAAGAAAAAGAACAATAAAGCACTCTGGCAGTGTTGTGCATACGACGCGGAATGCTAGAGGGCAGCTTGTACCAGGCGCGATCAGCTTCCGTTCGGCATGTAGCGACAAGGTTGATTGGTGCTCGCTCTTCAAAGCGTGGTGCGAGGTCTTTCCGCCTCAGCTTGGGATGCTTCACCATTTTAGTGATCCTGAACTTGGCTCTAATGAAAAAAATAATAGCTTTCAGATCGGATCATTTAACTCGGCGTTGAAGCCAGATGTTCCAAACATTGGTTGGGCGATGTTCTTCGGAGATGAGTTTGCTGGGGACGTGGATGCTGAGCGAATCGTAGCGTCAGGTTTTCCACTTGAAAAGTTAAGTAATGGGTATTTGCTGAGGGTTACTAATGAGCTTCAGGATGTGGTAAGTGATTTCCCCTTGTTTTCGAAGCGTCGCGCTGAGCTTAAGAAACTATTCAAGGACGATTTTTTCTTAATCAAAGATTAGACTTCGGTTTCTCCATTCTCATGTTGGATAAACACGTTAAAGGTCTGGTTGATTGACGTGCAAATAATTAAGCGGCGAAAGATTTGAATAGGACTTGAAGACAAAAGGGGGCGGATTTATTTAAGGCGCGGAGAGCAGATGTCCATGCTTTAGTGTTAAATAAAACTGTCCCATTTTCTATTGATGGGAGTGGGGCGTTGGTACTGATTTCGGGGGTAAAAAGCAACAGGTCCGATTGTACCTGACGTAATGGGTCCCACTTATCGAGAACTTCAGGGGTTACACAAAGGATTTCAAGCGCATCACACCTTGCCTCGATATTCTGGCTAGGGAAAAGGGGACAGATTTATTTAAAAGGCGAGAGTGGATGTCATCGCTCTGGCGGTTAAATAAATCTGTCCCCTTTTTTCTAGGGCTGATCTTGCCCTGTCATTTGGCGCTGGTTTTGTTAAGGTTCCGCTAAAAATGGGCGTGCTGGATGGGCTAAACAAGAATGATTCAATGTTCGGGGTTACGGTTAGAGGGTTTGACAATAATAAAATTATCCTTGGTAGGCCAACGCCTTATGGTACCGCTATGGGGTTGTATTTTCAGTCGGTGGGATTGAAAGGCTATAGTGTTTATAACGAGGCCGCGAATGAGAATAAATAGATTTGTTAGTGCGGTGGTGCTAGCTGTTGCATTGTTGGCCGTCGTGTGGGGGGTAAGTACATTTCTTGCGATGATGGTTGCGGTTTTAGTCGCGCTGTTGTTTCAGACTGATTCAAATTGGATTTTTCTTTGGGTCGGGTTCCCCTTGTCATGGGTCTTTGCATTGTATTGGATTGTTACTCGCTGGAACTACGTTAAGTCTTTTATATCCGGGCGGGGCGGGTGGTAGCGTGAGAGAAGAAGGGGGGCAGATTTATTTGTGTACTCAGTTCTCAAATAAAACTGTCCCTTTTTCTTAAAATTTCACCTGCCAAAAACTTGAATGGGGTTCTTCCATGATTCGTGCACCTTGGGGAGATGAACAATACTGGAGTGGTCGTGAAACAAAAGATCTGCAATGGATTGAGCGCACCAGTGCAATTTTGATGGAACCTTCGGCCAATCCTATATACAGGCCTCAGTTCGCGTTTGATTTTGCTAAAGATAATTTGATTTCAAGTATAAGAGTCTATTCGCAGGGCGGGGATGGCTTGGAAATGGCTACCCATTTCCCTCGTCTTTTAGATTCGTGGGAAATCTCCAACCGCCTATCCGACGAAATCTGTGCAGAAAACAATCTCCAGACATGCCGAGACTGGACCTTTGAGCTCACAAATTTAAACCACTATATCTGGTGTTTCTGGTTGGTGAGCCTAGCGCTCGTTCTTGAAATCCCCGACGACCAGTGGCTTCGTTTGGTTGCGTTGATAGGCGAGGGCGGGCAGGACGTTCTGCTTGATCGAGTCATGGCGTCTCGTCAACCAGAGCGGCCGATTGGAGAGAACCTCCTGCATGCCAAGCCCTACGCAAGGCTGCTCAAGGCCATTGACGCGCCGCAGGCGCAGCAAGCACCGTTGTTGCTTGCTTTCGTAGAACGTTGGTATCCAGAGCTGAACCGGCGCGGTAAACAGCAACCGTGGTGGTACATCTATGGTGATCCAGTAAAACATCCGCTTGAGATGGGAAGCTATTTTGGTCGTTGGTGTTTCGAGGCGGTCGCCGCCGTGAAAGTCTTTGGGCTTGATGATAGTGACTGCATCGGACATGAGCACTATCCGGGCGATTTACTCCATCCCAGCGAAGAAGCTGTTCCAACACCTGAGCCAGTCGCCAAGCCTGGATGGTGGGCAAGGTTGTTAGGACGTTCAGGTTAAGCGATGTCCAAATCAGCCATCGATTACTAGAGCGGGGTCATCTCCATTCCGCTTTGTCGAAAGTACTTCGGTGGTCATTCAAATTTTGCAGGGAAGTAATCATGAAAAAAACCACCTTTTTAGTTCTAGCCATGGCCCTGGCAGGCTGTCACTCAAACGTCAGGGACTCCTCGCCAAGCCTGCTCAAGGATGGCGTGCAGTTGCAACAACCCAAGGTCGTCGCTGACGCGGAACACGCCAAGATCATCATGAAGGCGACAGGATTCACCCACCCGGTGCAATTCTCCGTGCGGCGCAGTTCCGATGCGGACCAACGTGCCGAGGTCTTGGGAACCGTGGTCGATTCCGGTCGTGGCAAGGTATTCGGCTGGATCGCCAAAGTGAACGAGGTTGCCAACAGCGCCACCGTAAAACGCTTCCCCCAGCTGGAGGTGCAGGCTGATCCCGGGCAGGCGATTGAAGTGATCGGTGAATCACGGGTCTACGACTCGAACTATTACCGCTATGCCGAAAAAATTGTTTATGCATGCGGCCCTATGAGTTCCACCTTCAAGCCCGAGAAGCAAAAGGTTTACCTGGTGGAGTTCGTGATCATTGGGGCAGGTTGTGAGCAGCATGTTTACGATGTCACTCAACCTCAGGAGCGTATTCCTGTGGTGAGCGTCCAGGGGCTTTGAGTCGGACTTGAAAAGCAGAAGGTCCGAAAGCGAAAGGGGGACAGACTTATCTGTATGCTCAGTTCTTAAATGAATCTATCCCTTTCCCTCCGTTCGGTCGTCGGTGCTCGAAGGCATGCTTGTGTTGGCGCTGTTTGACGACATTTTGGCGCATTTATGGCGCAGTTCTCAGAACTGCGCCATTTGCATTTAATCCGCCGCCTGCGCCCGCAATCGCCTGCCAATCACATCCATCACATCACTCCCGTCGCGCAACGCGATAGTCAGCATTTTGCAAAAGTCGGAAAGCACCAGCGTGTCGGAACTGATCTCTGAGCGGAACGTAATTTTTCCAGCAGTTGGGTCACGGTGCGGATGCGGTAGTCAGCGGTTTCGAAGAGGACATCAAGCGGGGCTTCGGTGTCGATCAGCAGGGTGGCGGGGGTGCAGTCGATGCCGGTGATGGGCATGTATCGATTCATGGGTAGGACCTCATTCAGTTGAAAGGAGCTACCTCGTTGTCGAGTCGCCAAACCCGAGTCGCCGTTGGGGCGACGAGTGACTATAGGCTGCATAGTCCGAGCGCTACAAGGCGTCACTTTCCGAGCTTCACGTAGGACATCGGACTTTCAGCGGTTGTATTTTGCAGCGCTATTTCAGCCTTCAAGAGCACAGTGGCTCCAGGCTTGTCGACCAGACCGGCGAGAGGTAACGGCATTTGCAATACCGCTGGTTTCTCGTCATCTGAGGGATAGCGCTGACAGAAGCGTCCAACAATGAGCAGTGCTGCCACCGCGCATCCAGAGCGCGCTATTCGGCCTTGACATGGGCAACATAGGCGAATAGATTTGCCTGGCAGCTCAGTACAGCGCGCAGGCAATTGTTAGAACCTGCCCGGCAGTCCTGGGCTTTTTTTTGCCCAAGGAAAAGTCAGTGAAGCGAACTGCCGTTCTCATAGATGGAGGATTTTTCTTCCAGAGGGTTATGTTTTTTGGTAGAAAATATTTCAGCAAGGAACTGCTGCTATCCGCCGAGCAACTATCCCAAATCATAAAAAAACTAGTAAAGCTTCACATCGAAGACGAACGCTCAGCGAGCCGCGAGCTTTATCGAATCTACTATTACGACTGCCCGCCCCCCTCCAATCAGGTTCGATTCCCAATAATCCCTGACGGTTATAAATCCGCTGGGCATATGGATTTTAAAGCTCATGCCCCCTATAGGTTGCGCAGAGATCTTCACGACCAGCTCCGATCGAGCCGAAAAACGGCGCTTCGACTAGGTGAGTTAGCAAAAAACGGTGAATGGCAATTGAATAGCCATTCTCTTAAGGCCCTGTTGCGTGGTGAAAAGATCTGGGCAGAGCTCACGAATGAGGATTTCCATTACAAAGTCGAACAAAAGACTGTCGATACCAAGCTAGGCATGGATATCACGACTCTCGCCCTGGAAAAGCTTACCGACGTTATCGTTTTGGTCGCTGGTGATTCTGATTTTGTGCCTGCCGCGAAGTTGGCTAGGATGAAGGGAATCGATTTCGTACTTGACCCGATGTGGGCAAATACGACTGGCAGCTTAAGCGAGCATGTAGATGGCCTACGCTCCTTTGATATCGTCCGTCTCATAAGAGACGTCACCGGCCAACCTGTTACGACTCGGCCGGACTGGTGGGATGCCCGGATAAAGAATGCAGCGCAGCTATATGAAAACGCGGAGATTGCCATTGCTGGTGATCTGGAGCCTGATCCTGGATTGTAGTCGTCTGAACGACATCTCCCAGTACTAGGAGAAAGGGACAAATTATTTTGTGAGCTGTTGAGAGATAGGCCTATTGGTGTTGCTCGGTTTATAAATAAATCTGTGCCCTTTTAGCTCCGTTGTGCAGCGGCCGAAAAGCCGTGGGGCTGCTTCGCCCGAAGCATCGGACCGGCCCAACGGGAGCAAGCGCCCTCACCGCTGAGTGAAGGCCACAGATTTATTGCGTGGCCTCATCAAACCACCGTCGGATCCTGATCCGTCATCCCTACCAGACCCAGCTCCATGTACCCTGGCGCGGTCGAATCAAGCAGATCCCCACCATTGTAAGGCCCAGCTTGCGCGGCACTGCCCGGCGCGCTGAACACCAGGTTGCTGTCGTCAAGTCGGGCGACGAAGTCGCCATCGATCATGAGTTCGAAGCGTTGTCCTTCGGCATTGGCTTCGAAGCTTTTCAGGTAGGTGCGGGTATGGTCGGCATTGTTCCGGATCGCCAGCGTGCCGTCGTAGCCGTCGCCTATGCCGGTGAAGCCCAGGGTACTGAGGTCGATGCGGTCCTCGCTGGGGTTGAAGTCGAGTATGCGATCGCTGCTGCTGGTTCCGGCGGTTCGGAAGCTGTCGGCTACGCTGGTGTACTTGAACACATCGTGTCCCGCGCCGCCGGAAAGCAGGTCGCGGCCAAGGTTGCCCTGTAGCACATCGTCTCCTGCCAGGCCGCGCAGGATTTCGTCTGTCTCCAAGCCTTTCAACAGGTCGCTGCCAGAGGAACCGACCAATCTGGCGCTGCCGTCCGTGCTGCCGAACGTGGTGTCGAGGCTGCCATCGGCGTTTAGCTGAACGACGGCAAAATCGCTGCCGCCGTTGGCAAAAGCAGTTCCGCCCAGCAGCATCTTGCCGTCGGGCAGCAGCGTGATTTCGGTGGAGGCGGCCCAAACACCGGGCAGGTCGATGCGAGCCAGGCCCTGGTCGCCGAAGCTGACGTCTGGGCTGCCATCGGCGTTGAACCTCATTACGGTGAAGTCATCGAAGGCGGTCGTGGCGGACATCACTATCTTGCCGTCGTCCTGCACGGCCACGCCGCCGCGATAGCTGCCAAAGCTCGTCAGCGCGAGGACGCCGTTGTCGCCGAAGCCGGTGTCGAGCTCCCCGCTCGCGGTGTACTTGAGCAAGCTGTTGTGGAAAGCGGGTGCGCCGTGGACCAGCATGCTGCCATCCGCGAGCGTGGTAATGCCTTGCACGGACTGAAGCGTGCCGGGGGCGGGCAGCGTCATCACACCGTCGATGCCAAATGACATGTCGCGCGTGCCATCGGCGAGCAACTGGGTCACCTTCAGCGACTGGCCGTCCACTGCGGCGACCTGTACACCGCCATCGGCATTGGCCTCCACGATCGGCCCATAGCCGAACCCGCTGGACAAGCTGGCCGCAGCGTTGCTGTTGAATACCGTATCGGCTTTGCCATCCGGGCCCCAACGCTGGACGATGGGCGTGTCGTCGTGACCTTCATGAACGGCTACGACCGCGCCGTCGGCCTGGACTCGCAGGGTATAGGTTTTTTCAAGGGGGATTTGTTTATGAATCTCCTCTCGTCCAGCGTTGCCGTACGTAGTATCCAGACTCCCGTCGGGGCGAAGGCGAGCGAGAGAAAAATCCATGCCGTAGTCAGGGTCGAGGGGGTGATCAGTGAACCCCGCGATCAGTATCGAACCGTCGGGCTGTATGACCACGTCCTGGGCGTTCTCGGCTTGCCCGGAAATATCGACGATCATGATGCCAGGGGCGCTGTAGCTGGTGGGCATGATTTCAATCCTTTAAAACTTGGCAAAGCATTGACTCTAGCCTAGGGTCTGCGGTGCGCCAGGAGCCCTGGATAAGCGGTCATAGCAACTTGCACGATGTCTTCGTAGTTTTTCTTGCGCCCTGTTTCATCTCTCAACTTGTGTTTCGCGCCCCTGACTTTCGGACTGATAAACCGTGCCAACCCCTACTCGCAACGCGCTGATCGCCCAACTTGCCGCCAACCCCGATGACATCACCGCACGCGCATCGCTCTATCGCGACCTGCTCGATACTGGGGAGGCGACACTGGAAGGTTTGCGCGTCGCGGCGGGCCTGGGCGATCCGGCGGCTAATGGGGTGATGGCTCAACTGAACACCACGGCCCTGACAAATCGCCCCGGCCCATTGCTGCCGCAACTGCGTGGCCTGCCGGTGGATCATCTGGAATTGAACAATGCCGAGCCAGAATGGTGTGACGCCCTGGCCGGGTTGCCCCTGCGCACGTTGGTGCTCAACAGCCCCAGGTTCATCTGCGGCCCGCAAATGTGGCAGCGTTTGCAAGCCACTGCCCTCGAAACCTTGGAAGTCAGTAATTTTTCCCGCGACGATAACGCCCAGTGCCTACCGCCGACAACGCGGTTGCGCCGGCTGAAGTTGCAAACCTACGGCGAAGATTTTGATGACCGTTTTCTCCATCAACTGAGCGACAGCCCGTTGCAGGAATTGTCGTTGAACCGTTGCGACGACATCACCGACGACGGCCTTAAAGCATTGTCACGCCTCAAGCTGCGATCTTTGACATTGCAACGCGTGGGTGAGCTGACGTCCCGTGGCATGGCGCAGTTGGCCAGTCATCCCCTCGAACAGTTGTCGCTCAGTGACTGCGGCGCGATCCTCGAAGATCCTGCCTGGCTTGGCGACCTGACGGGGTTGCGCTCGTTGAGTCTGGACGACTGCTATGCAGGCGAGAGTGTGTTGCAGGCGATTCGGGAGCTGCCTTTGGAAAAGCTTTCGCTCCACTCTGCATTCATCTGCGAAGACGACCTTGAAGTCCTGGAAGGAATGCCGCTCGCGGACCTGGACCTCAAATGCCTACGGCAGGTGATCGAGCGGCTCGATGTGCTGCACGGATTTCCTTTGAAGCGCTTGGGATTGTCTGATGTGCAAGGTGTCTGCGCAGATACGTTGAGTGATCTGCGCGGCTTGGACTTGGAGTCTCTGGACCTGTCGTTGAACGACATCACCTGGAAGGAGCTGAAGCAACTGGCCGGCCTGCCGCTGAAGCGGCTCGATCTGAGTTTTTGCCGGGGCATCGACGGCAAGCTGTTGCGCAAGCTCGTCGAGTTGGGCTTGCCGTTGGAGCAACTTGAAATAAGCGGCCTGGACCTGCGCGATGCTGACCTGGCCTGTTTGCGGGACCTGCCCTTGCAACGCCTGGGCTTGCATGACAGTCCTTGGCTGACCGACGCGGGGGTGGCTCATCTGGTGGGCATGCCGTTGCGGGACCTGGCGCTGGGTGCTGATCCAGGCGAATCGCGGATCACGTCGGCCGGGGTGCCCGTATTCGAGCAATTGCCGCTGCAGAAGCTGTGGTTACCCAATTGCTCGGGGATCGATGTGAACGGTTGGGATCGCTTGGCCAGGTTGCCAGCCCGTGTGACAGGTCCGGGAATCTGACGCGCTGATAGGAATAGGCGGTGCCCAGGGGCCAATCTCTTTCGTTGCAGCAACGAGAGCCACTAAATCAAGTGTTGTCCGTTTCATTGGCAGCCCGCATGAAATCCACGAACGCACGCAACTTCCCGGGCATGTACTTGCGGTGTGGATAATAGAGATGAAAGGCATCGTCCAGCACGCTGTGCTGTCTCAATATCTGCCGCAACATGCCGTTTGCCAGCTCTTGTTTCGCAAAGTCTTCCAGGACGAAGGCAATGCCGTGACCTTGTATTGCAGCATCAAGGACAGATCTCATTTCGTCGAAGATAAAGCGTCCTTGGACGTCGATTTGAACCATTTGACCTTGATCTTCGAACTTCCACTCATACAGTCTGCCCCCAACGGAATAGCGCTGGCGAATGCAGTTGTGGTTTAGCAAATCATCCATGGTTTGCGGTTCACTTCGCTCGCGGAAATAATCCGGCGCCGCCACCACAATTCGTTTTTGTAATGGTCCCAACTGCACGGCGATCATGTCATTTTGTACTTTTTTCCCCATCCGTATGCCGATATCAAATCCGGCGTTGACGATATCGCTAAGTTGATTATCCAGTGATATCTCGACATTGATCAGCGGGAATTTTTCAAGGAACGGAGCCAGGTGCGGCTCAATCAAGATACGGTACGCAACGTATGAAGAATTAACGCGTACCGTGCCCGACGGTTGATCTGTCGCGAGTAATGCTTGTGACAAGGAATTTCTGATCTGAGCAAGCGCAGGTGCTAATGCTGCGTTCAATGACGCGCCAGCCTCGGTCAGACTGACGCTGCGTGTTGTGCGATTGAACAGCCGCACATTCAGTTGCGCCTCCACATTCTTGATCGTGCGTGATGCTGCGGTTGGCGTGATGCCCATTTCTGCGGCAGCGCGAGCGAAGTTCAAATGCCTGGCAACGGCCTCGAAGGTTAAAAGACCTGGAAGATGCACCTGTGGAGGAGCAATGGCGCCCTCTATGCGTTCAGCGAGAGGTGGCTGCTCGATTATGACCTTATTGCTCATACTGTATGTCCACTTGTGATCATTCACGCCATTATTGCCGATCTCCATACTGGTTACAGCAAGTAACTTCAGCACGGATCGCGCAGCGCAAAGCTGTCTTCAATCCGGCTACTCGGCCCATCATTCCAGAGCAGAACAATGAGCAAGATTTTTGAACCGCTGGCTTTACGCGGCGTCACCCTGCGCAACCGCTTCGTCCTCAGTCCGATGTGCCAGTACACGGCGACAGAGGGTCATGCCAGCGATTACCACGCCGTCCACTACGGACGTTTCGCTCTCGGTGGCTTCGGCCTGCTGATGGTCGAGGCTACGGCGGTCTCTCCCGAAGGACGGATCACGCACGGCGACCTGGGCCTGTGGGATGACGCTCATATACAAGGCCTGTCACGCATCACCGCTTTTGCCAAGGCCTATGGCGCAACACCTGGAATTCAGATTGGACATGCTGGACCTAAAGCCAGCATCCAACGAGCCTTTGAAGGGAACGGTCCACTGGATGAACGCGATGCAGCACGCGGGGAACACCCTTGGGGAGTGGTGTCACCGAGCACACGCCCAGCCGCTGAGGGCTGGCTGGTGCCATCCGCGTTGGATGCAAACGGCATCGCCAAGGTACGTTCAGATTTCGTCGCTTCGGCACGACGCGCCTTGCGGGCAGGTTTTGATGTGCTGGAGCTGCACTACGCACATGGCTTCCTGCTCAATGCGTTCTTGTCACCACTGACCAACGACCGCACCGATGAATACGGTGGCGGCTTTGAGAACCGCATTCGCCTGCCTCTGGAAATCGCTCGCGAAGTGCGTGAGGTCTGGCCGCAGGACAAGCCGCTGTTCGTTCGCTTATCGGCTGTCGATGGCAGCAGCAGCGGTTGGACAATCGACGACAGTGTCGCTTTTGCCGCGGCTTTGAAGAGCGTCGGCGTCGACGTCGTTGATTGCTCGTCCGGTGGCTTCGGCGTCTATGAATACCCCAACGGCTATGGATTCCAGGTGCCGTTCGCCGCGCAGATTCGTCGCGAGGCAAAAATCGGCACCATGGCCGTGGGACTCATCAACGATCCGTGGCAAGCCGAAGCTGTGATCACGTCTGGCCAGGCCGACTTGGTAGCGCTTGGCCATGCGGCTCTGCGCAATCCACACTTTCCATTGCACGCACAGCAGACGCTAGGGGCCGTTAGCCCAGGGGCTCCGTATGCCAACTGGAATGTTCAGGTCGGCTGGTGGCTCGACCACCGCGAAAGCAAACTTCTCCAATTGGGTCCATGGGCCCCAACGGTGGACGCCGCGGCAAGTGGCCGCACGAATTGATTCCCATGCCGGCCAAAGCGGCTGGTATTTACAACGACCAGGAGTGAAACATGAGCAAGCCTACCTACGTGCACGATTATCAAGCCATCGTCGAGGTACTGAACAAATACAACGAAGGCTGCAAGCAAGCAAAAAGCGGCATCATGAAACCCGCTTTCAGCGAGCAGGCGACCATCTTCGGCGTCGATGTCGAGGGCAAGTTGGTTGGCGGTCCGATCCAAGGGCTGTTTGATGCTATCGACAACCCGCCTTTTCGCCCGTCACCCGAAGCTCAGAGTGTATTCGTCAACATCGATATCGTGGGCACCGCTGCCAGCGCACGCATCGACACCAACGACGTCTCGGGCTTTTGCTTCACCGACTTCTTCAACCTGCTGAAGATCGAGGGCAAGTGGACCGTGGTCAGCAAGATCTACCACACCCACGTCACACCCTGACGCTGAGGCCGAAGGGTCTTCGCGCTCGGGTTTCCGGAGGCAAGGGAACAGGGGAAAGACAACGTTTTGTATGTGGTTTCCTAGATTCAAACGCGAGTCTGTCCCCTCTTCTCCGCGGAAGATTGGGATCGCTTGGCCAGGTTGCCAGCCCGTGTGACAGGCCCGGGAATCTGACGCGCTGATAGGAATAGGCAATGCCTCAAGGCAAACCGGCATAGGTGGGCCATTTTTCGATCGTTACCATGGCCTCCTGTCTATCCATCTGGAGTTCACCATGCACGACAGGAAAACCCTATTCATCACCGGCGTGAGCAGTGGCCTGGGCAACGCCCTGGCGCAAGAAGCGCTCGCAGCAGGCCATCGTGTCATCGGCACCGTGCGCAGTGAGGCGGCGTTGCAGGCCTTCGAAGCGCTTTCCACGGAGCGTGCTCACGGCGTGATCCTGGATGTCACCGAGTTCGACCGAATAGATGGCGCAGTGGCAGCGGCAGAGGCCAGCTACGGCCCGATCGATGTGTTGGTCAACAATGCCGGTTACGGGCATGAAGGCATCTTCGAAGAATCGCCGCTGGAGGAAATGCGTCGCCAGTTCGACGTCAACGTGTTCGGCGCGGTCGCGGTGACCAAGGCGTTCGTGCCGTATTTTCGCCAGCGCCGGGCCGGCCATATCCTCAACATCACGTCCATGGGCGGCACCATTACGATGCCGGGCATTTCCTATTACTGCGCGAGCAAATTTGCCCTCGAAGGCCTCTCCGATACGCTGAGCAAGGAACTGCTACCGTTCAACATCTTCGTGACGGCCGTTGCGCCCGGATCGTTCCGCACCGATTGGGCAGGCCGGTCGATGCAGCGCACGGCGCGGAGCATTGCCGACTACGACGCCAGTTTCGATCCGATACGCAAAGCGCGCGTGGAGAAAAGCGGCAAGCAACTGGGCGATCCTCGCAAAGCGGCGCAGGCGATGTTGCAGATCATTGCCAGCCCGACGCCGCCCGCGCACTTGCTGTTGGGCAGCGATGCACTGAACCTGGTGCGCGATAAACTCAGTCGTGCCGCCAGCGAGATTGATCAATGGGAAGCGCTGACGCGTTCGACCGACGGTTGAACGGCCGGCAAAAGGGGGCGTCGATGACTCAGGCCGCTGCGCGCATGGTGCAATTGATGGAACAGCTTGCGCCTGTCGAGGGCTACAACCTCAGCGCACTGGACGACATTCGTTTCCTTCGCTCGAACCGGCCACTGACGCGCACGCCGGTTCTTTACGAGCCGGGTATCGTGATCCTGTGCCAGGGACGCAAGCGCGGCTATCTGGGCGATGAAGTCTACGTGTACGACGCCCAGCATTACCTGGTGGTGTCCGTTCCGGTTCCGTTCACCATGGAGACCGACGCCAGCGCCGAGGAGCCCATGCTGGCGATCTACATGCGCCTCGATCTGCAACTGGCCAGCGAGCTGATGTTGCAAGTGGACGAAACCCTCGGCCCCAGCGATGCCCAGCCCAAAGGCATGTACGCCTCGCCCATGGACGATCAGCTACGCAGCTCGACGCTGCGTTTCCTGGAAGCCATGAGTCGCCCGGGCGACGCGCAAATCCTCGGGCCGTCGCTGATACGGGAAATCTACTACCGGATCCTGACCGGCGAGCAGGGCGGTTCGATGCGCGCCGCCCTCAGTCGCCAGGGGCACTTCGGCAAGATCATCCGGGCGATCCGCAAGATCCACGGCAGCTACCACGAGCATCTGGATGTCGAAACGCTCGCCCAGGAAGCAGGCATGAGTGTGCCCAACTTTCACCTGCACTTTCGCAGCGTGACGGACGCCTCGCCCATGCAGTATTTGAAATCGACACGCCTGCACCAGGCGCGATTATTGATGCTGCGCAACACCATGAGCGCCTCGACGGCAGCTTTCAATGTCGGCTACGAAAGCGCCTCGCAATTCAGCCGCGAATTCAAGCGGATGTTCGGCAGGACGCCCCAGGCCGAGATTGAATGGATGAAGGCGACCTATGCGTTGCCTGCGCCTGTTGGTCCGTCTGTTTATGTTTCGTCGCATTAGAGCGGGGTGAAATCGCGCCGGTTAATACGCGTCAATCAGGTGCGTTCAAGGAGCGGTTCATGGCGACAATATCGGCGTGGCTTGGGTTGGGCCCGAGCCGCTCGAAGTGTTTAGGAAACTCGTCTCGTTTCGCAGCGGCTTGCCCTTTGGATGCGGTCAAAAGCGCCTTGCGCAGCGTCTCGGCGTCGTAGTCGCAGCAATAGCCTGGCGTACACGGTTGCTGTCTCCAGGACTCCTCCAGGGAACCTCCGTCCACCGGATCGAAGCCCGCTTGGTTGACCAGGGACATCACCGTTCCCTTCGCCTTGGGATCGTCGCCGGCCACTGCCGCTGCCAAGCGACCCGGTGTGCCTTGGGCACTGCCCAACCCGGCCAAGGTATAGGCCAGGATATTGTTGAAAGCCTTGATGACGGGGCGCCCAATCTGCTTCGAAACCCAAACACTTTCCGTCATCCCTTGATCAATTTCGGCAATGTTGGGGTCACGTAGGCCAGGGTAGTAATTACTCGTGTCCACCACCGGGACGCTGCCCGGTACAGCGGCAAACAGATCAGCAGGCAGTGCGCTCAACGCCGGTAGCGGTATGGATAGCACGATCACATCCGCGCCCTCGACTGCGCCGCGAATGTCCACCGGTTCGGCGCCAATTTCTTCGGCGAATGCGCGAACGCCATCGATGCCTCGAGAGTTTGCAACACGTATGTCGTGACCCGCTGCCTTGAATTTGCGAGCGAGGGTGCCCCCGATATTACCGGTTCCGATGATGCCGATTTTCATGGCTGAGCCTCCTGGGTCATTTGTCTTGCACCGATTCTAGGAGGCTGGTGTGATAAGGGTAAGTACCGACCAAAAGGTGTGTAACTCACCATCGAGGAAGAAATGGAACGGGAGTGGGATTGCGGCGATCCGCAAAATCGTCGGAAATGGGCCGAGGCAACGACCGAAACGCTTCGCGTGCTGGAAGGGAAGTGGAAGATCATTATCTTGTGCCAGCTTTTCGCGGCAAAGGGCGCGCTGCGCTTCTCGGATCTGGAGAAACTGATAGAAGGGATCAACCAGAAGATGCTGATCCAACAGCTAAAACAGTTGGAAAAGGACGGCATTGTGCAGCGGACGGTGTATCCGCAAGTGCCACCGAAGGTGGAATACAGGCTCACGCCCATGGGGCATGCACTCGGGCCGTCGATCCAGGCGTTGATCGAATGGGCAGAGATGAGGCGCGATCACACCTGACATGGCTGTCGCATTGCCTGCGCCTGTTGAGCCGTCTATATATGTCTCCTCGCATTAGGGGGCCGTGGTAGCTGTGCAGAAGGGGAACCATTCCTTCAGCCACTAAAAGGCACTTGCGATAGTCGCTAATGCCTTTTATGTAAAAGCTATGCGCAGTGAGGAATTCTTTCTACTTCCTTATAAATTTGCTCCCCTTTCGCAATCTCCGCTGTACGTAAATCATACGCAGTCTGCAGGTTCAGCCAAAACTGCGCCGACGTGTCCAATGCAGCTGCCAGGCGCAAAGCGACATCCGCGCTGACGCTTCGGCGCATCAATACGATGTCATTTACCGTGGGGGCAGACACGTGCAAAGCCCTTGCAAGCGCAGCGGCCGTCAGGCCAAGCGGTTCCAGATACTCTTCCTTGAGAATTTCTCCAGGGTGTACGGGCCTCATGCCATTTTTAAACATGACTCACCTCAGTGATAATCTACGATTTCTACATTTTCGGGACCGTTGACGCCCCAGACAAAACAGATGCGGTACTGACCGTTGATCCGGATGCTGTGTTGGCCTTCCCTGTCGCCGTACAACTGCTCCAGCCTGTTTCCAGGCGGTGAGCGCAGATCGTTGAGATCGACTGCCGCATCGAGCATACCGAGCTTTCGCTCCACCACTGAAAGGATGGCTGTCCAGTATCGGGTTCTGCCTGTTTCAAAAAGGGTCTGGGTATCGGCGCATCTGAAGCTTCTGATCATAGCTTAATGCTTAACGTTATTCGTTAAGGCGAGTCTACATCGTTTGCTGAGATACTCAACCGCTTGCTGGGGCCATGTGTCGGGGAATCAGTTTCAACAATCCCTCAACTTCGCCCAGAACTCCTCAGCCGATGGGCTGATGGCACCCGTTGGGCGAGTGAGATGAATGTCCAACGGGATATCCCAGCTTTCGTCGAGGGCTCGTACCAGGCGTCCGTCGGCGACCTCCTGCTCGGTCAGGCTGCTTGGCAGCCAGGCCACACCTTTGTTTTCCAGCGCCATGGACATGAGCACCGCTGCGAGGTGGCTGCTGAACAGCGGCTTGAGGTGCAGGAACTCGTCCTTGCCCTGGAGTCGATGAGCGACGATGCGCCCCAGCCCGGACTCTTGGGTATACGCCAGGTACGGCAGCGATGCGGGCGCATTGCCAAAGTTCGCAGAAGCGCTCGCCAGTGGGACGAGTACATCCTCGCCGACCTTTTTGCCCATGAACTGATCAGGGGCCAACAGCGGCGGAACATCCGGATGGCGATGGCACAGCAGGAACTGCACCTGGCCCTGGATCAGCATCTGCTCACAGGCCGCCATGCTATCGGAATGCAGTCGCACCGCCTCGATGGGGGCACCGTTCTCCGTGCTTCTCAACCACTTCGGAAAAAACGTGAACGACAGCGAATGGGTGGCCGCGAATTGCAGCGTCTTGATCGCCATGCCTGCCACTTCCTGGGCGTCGCTGCGCATGCGATACAAGCGCCTGGCCGTCTCCTGGGCACTGGGTAAAATCTGCTTCCCTGCCTCGGTCAGCGTGGCACCTTGTGGCGTGCGAACGAACAATTCCACACCCATCCAGTTTTCCAGTGCGCGGACTCTGCGGCTGAACGCCGGTTGAGTCACGTGGCGCGCTTCAGCGGCGCGAACAAAGCTGCCGTACTCCGCCAACGCTGAAAAATCTTCTAGCCAAACGAGTTCCAAGGGCAATGCCTCCTGTGCATGGGGCGCGGCATTATTAGCATTGGGCGGGTGTCATCGCAAAGCATAACGTGGGGCCATCAACAACAAGAGGAACCCGCCATGCGTATCGTCGACATCCGTGAAAAAACCGTTTCCATTGCCTCGCCGATTGCCAATGCCTACATCGATTTTTCCAAGATGACCTGCTCGGTCGTCGCTGTCGTCACGGATGTGATTCGCGAAGGTAAACCGGTCATCGGCTACGGTTTCAACTCCAACGGTCGTTATGGCCAAGGCGCTTTGATGCGTGACCGTTTCCTCGCGCGCATCACCGAAGCCGACCCTGAGTCGCTGATCGATAAAGAAAACAATAACCTTGATCCGTTCGCCATCTGGAAAGCCCTGATGACCAACGAGAAACCCGGCGGCCATGGCGAGCGCTCCGTTGCCGTGGGCACCATCGACATGGCCGTCTGGGACGCCGTCGCCAAGATCGAAGGCAAGCCGTTGTATCGCCTGTTGGCTGACCGTTACCGCAGCGGCATGGCCGACGACAAAGTCTGGGTCTACGCCGCCGGTGGTTACTACTACCCAGGCAAGGACGACGCCAAGCTTCAGGACGAGATGCGCAGCTACCTGGATCGCGGCTACGACGTGGTCAAGATGAAGATCGGCGCAGCACCTCTGGCTGATGATATTCGGCGAATCGAATCGGTCATCAAGGTGGTCGGCGACGGTCGCCGCCTGGCTGTGGACGCCAACGGTCGCTTTGACCAGGACACCGCCATTGCTTACGCCGAGGCTCTGAAACCCTACAACCTTTTCTGGTACGAAGAAGCAGGCGATCCCCTCGACTACGCCTTGCAGGCTGAGCTGGCCAAGCACTACGACCTGCCGATGGCCACCGGCGAAAACCTGTTTTCCCATCAAGACGCCCGCAACCTGCTGCGCCATGGCGGCATGCGTCCTGACCGAGACTACGTCCAGTTCGACTGCGCGCTGTCCTACGGCCTGGTCGAGTACATGCGCACCCTGAAGGTGATGGAAGAGATGGGCTGGTCTTCGCGTCGAGTCGTTCCGCACGGGGGGCATCAGATGTCCCTGAATATCGCCGCGGGCCTGCACCTGGGCGGTAACGAATCCTATCCCGATGTGTTCCAGCCGTTCGGCGGGTTTGCCGACGGGATTCGCGTGGAAAACGGCTACGTGGGGCTGCCGGACATCCCGGGTGTCGGCTTCGAAGCCAAGTCCGCCTTGTACGCCGTCATGCGCGAATTGGGCGAGGGCTGACAGCCCCGAGGGCGGCCTCTTCGCCTGAGGCCGCCGTTACCAGGCGTCAACCGTTGGCGCCACACCACACGCCCATCACAACAATAAAATGAGGTGCTCCCGTGGAAATCTCCAAGTCCCGCTGGTACAGCCAGCTCTACGTCCAGGTGCTGATCGGCATCGTGGTCGGTGCCGCAATCGGTCACTTCGAGCCGCAGTTCGGCGCCAAGCTCCAACCCTTCGCAGATGGCTTTATCAAGCTGATCAAAATGCTCTTGGCCCCCATTATCTTTGGCACGGTGGTGGTCGGTATCGCCAAGATGGGCAGCATCAAGGAGGTCGGAAGGATTGGCGTCAAGGCGCTGGTCTATTTCGAGATTCTTTCGACCGTCGCCCTGGTCATCGGCCTTGTCGTGGTCAACGTTGTAAAACCAGGCGTCGGGATGAACATCAATGTCGATACGCTCGATGGCAGCGCTATCGCCAAGTACAGCCAAGCCGCCACGGAGCAGGGTGGCACCGTTGATTTCTTCATGAACATCATCCCGCAAACCTTCATCGGGGCGTTCTCCAATGGCGTCATGCTGCAAGTCATCCTGCTTTCCGTCTTGATGGGCGTGGCGCTGGTTCAAATGGGTGAGGCCAGCAAGCCGCTGATCAATACCATCGATCTGTTCCTGCAAGGACTGTTCAAAGTTGTTGCCATGGTCATGCGGCTGGCTCCGATTGGCGCTGGCGCGGGGATGGCGTTCACGATCGGTAAATATGGCATCGGCACGCTGCTGTCCCTCGGCCAATTATTGATCGCGCTCTACGTCACCACCCTGGTCTTCATCGTGATCGTGCTGGGCACGGTGGCTCGATGGTCAGGCATGCCCCTGTTGCAGTTTCTCCGTTACTTCAAGGACGAGATTCTGATCACGCTCGGGACGTGCTCGACCGAGGCCGTGCTGCCGCGAATGATGGTCAAGCTTGAAAAGCTGGGCTGCAAGAAATCGGTGGTGGGGATGGTGCTGCCGACGGGCTACACCTTCAATGCGGATGGCACCTGCATTTACCTGACCATGGCCGCGATCTTCATTGCCCAGGCAACCAATACGCCACTGACGTTCATGGACCAGATGATCCTGTTGGGCGTTTTCCTGCTCACGTCGAAAGGTTCGGCTGGCGTGGCGGGGGCCGGATTCATCACCCTCGCGGCAACGCTCACCACCATCCACTCCATTCCGCTGGTAGGCCTTGTCCTGCTCCTGGGCATCGATCGGTTCCTGAACGAAGCGCGAGCCGTGACGAATTTGATCGGGAACGGTATCGGCACGATCGCCATTGCCAAGTGGGACAATTCTTTCGATGTGGAAGCGTGTGAGCGGGAGATTGCGGCGATGAAAAATGAAAAGGCGGCGCGTAGGGTGTTGGCTGCGCAGAAGTGAGCAGCATCGACTCGCTGGTGGTGCAGGGGGCTTGATTCCTTGGATTCCAGGCACAAAAAAAGACGTCCGTGGACGTCTTTTTTTGTTGCGCTGGGCCATTAGATTTTCAGGGCGTTGGCCAGACGTAACATGGCGGCTTCTATTTCATACGCGGTCAGGGAGGAGTAACCCAGCAGCCAGCCCTGTTGCTTCGGTTCGCCCGCGTACAAGCCGCTGAGGCCGGACAGTTGCACGCCGGCAGTGGCGGCCTGGCGGATGGTTTTTTCCTCGGACCATCCGGCTTTCAGCAAGCAGGGGATTTGCAACCCGCCCGGCGGCAGTTCGGCGGTGACCACCGTGCTCAAGTACTTGCCGATGGCGTCGTGCATGATCGACCGGCGTCCGGCATACAGCTTGCGCATGGCCCGGACATGCGCGTTGTAATGGCCGTCCTCCATAAAGCGCGCCAGCGTCAGTTGCAGCGTTTGCGGAGTATGGCCGTCCATCATGCTGCGCGCATAGGCAAAGGGTTTCACCAGTTCGGAGGGCAGCACCATGTACCCCATGCGCAGTCCGGGGTAGAGGGTTTTGCTGAACGTGCCGATGTAGAGCGTGCGCTGGTACTTGTCGAGGCCTTGCACGCACGCCGTGGGTTGCCCGTCGTAATGGAACTCGCTGTCGTAGTCATCCTCGATGATCCACTTGCCTTTTTGCACCGCCCAATTGATCAACTCAAGACGCCGCTCCAGCGGCAATGTCGCGCCGGTGGGGTATTGGTGAGAGGGCGTGACATACACGCAATTGGCGCCGCTGCGGTCGGCGTACAACAGGTCGGTACGGATACCCTGTTCATCGACATCAATGGGCATCACTTTGGTTTCGGCGATTTGGAAGGCCTTGCGGGCGCCGTAGTAGCCGGGGTTTTCCATCAGTATCGGCTTGCCGGCGTCCACCAGCAATTGCGCGCACAGATACAACGCCTGACGCGTACTGCTCAAGACCAGTACCTGGTCGGGGGAGCATTTGGCGCCGCGTTCGAGGTTCAGGTAGGTGGCAATCGCTTTGCGCAGGGGCTCAGCCCCTTGTGGATCGCCATGCAGCAGCACGCTCGCGCGATAGTCCTTCATGACCTGGCGCTGCAAACGCTCCCAGACATCTGTCGGGAAGCTGCGGGTTTCCGGCAGGCCGGTGGCGAATGCCTTGTTGACTTGCTGATCGCGCACGCCGCCGGTGTCGAGGATCATCCGCCCGCGTTGGCTGAGTTCTGCGCCCGGTGCGGCGACGCTGCTCCTGATTTCCTGAGCCCTGAGGCGTCGGCGGCCAGCACCGCGCAATTCGACGCCCAGCGTGTCGCGCACGTAACTGCCGGCGCCTTCGCGGCGCACGATAAACCCGTCCCGATGCAACTGCACATAGGCGTTCTCAACGGTATCGCGGGCGCACCCCAGCGATTTGGACAGCACCCGCGTGGCGGGCAGTTTCAAGCCGGGGCCGAGGGCGCCGTCGAGAATCAGCGCACGCAATGCGCGTTGGATCCGCTGATGCAGATCCAGCAGCTGAAATTCAGCGTCGTTGAGGCGCATCTTCAGGGTTTCCAGCTCGAAGGTCTTTGCCATGTGGTCTGCTCTCTTTCCATGAACTGGCAGGTAAAGGCAGGCCAGTTTATCCGTAGGCTCTGGCCCCTCGCTACCCTCCGCCTTTACCTCGGTGATGACGCGCAGGGCGAGCGTTCTTGAACAGGAGTTACTCAACATGGCTCGGTCACACAACTTCAGCGCAGGCCCCACCGCGGTGCCGTTGGACGTTCTCACTCAGGCGCACGAGGAGTTTTTCGATTTTGCCGGCACCGGCATGTCCGTGATGGAAATCAGCCATCGTTCGCAGGTATTCATGGCGGTGGCCAGTGATGCCGAACGGGACCTGTGCGCCAGCCCCAACAACGCCGTTTCAGTGCCGGCGGTCGAGGCGCTGTGCGATTTCATGAACGCCTTTGCGCGTGAGCATGGCTGAGCCGACCGCAAAAAGTGGTCTGGTCTGCTGCGTTAAAGCGTAGGGGTAAAACCTGCCATTCAGCCGCTATAAATTACGGCTTACCAGCGGCCGGATGCATCGTCCAGCAAGGAGCCAAGACCTATGTCATCTACTCAATCCCTCTCGTCCCTGCGTCTGCGGGACCTGCTGCATCCGGTGGTTGCCGGGTTGATTTCGGTGATCGTCAATTACGGCGGCACCTTCATCCTGGTGTTTCAGGCCGCCAAGGTCGCAGGGCTCAGTCCTGAGTTGACGGCGTCGTGGGTCTGGTCTGTGTCGATCGGAGTAGGGGTGACCGGGCTGTTCCTCAGTTGGGTGAGCCGCGAGCCGATCATCACCGCCTGGTCGACACCGGCAGCGGCGTTTTTGATCGCCGCCTTGGCGACCACACCCTACGCCGAGGCCATTGGGGCGTACATGATTTCGGCTGCAGCGTTCGTGCTGCTGGGCGTATCCGGTTACTTTGAAAAAGCCGTTCGCCTGATCCCGCCGGGTGTAGCAGCGGGCTTGTTGGGCGGCATCTTGCTGCAGTTCGGCATCGGTGCGTTCGCCAGCATGAGCGTCGACCCGTTATTGGTTGGGGTGTTGATCGGCGCCTACATCCTGTTCAAGCGCTTGAGTGCGCGCTACGCGGTGGTCGGCATCCTGGTGCTGGGGCTTGGCTTTCTGCTGATGCAGGGACGCGTGGACTTCACGGGGCTGACGCTGGAGTTTGCGACACCGGTGTTTACCCGCCCGGAGTTCTCGGTCGATGCGTTGTTGAGCGTGGCGTTGCCGCTGTTTCTGATCACCCTCACTGGGCAATACATGCCGGGAATGCTGGTGCTGCGCAGTGACGGTTTCAACACCAGTGCCAACCCGATCCTCAGCGTGACCGGGCTGGGTTCTCTGCTGATGGCGCCGTTCGGTTCCCATGCCTTCAACATCGCGGCCATCACCGCCGCCATCTGCACGGGCAAGGAAGCGTCGCAAGACCCGTCCAAGCGTTGGATCGCAGGCGTGGCTGCGGGCATTTTCTACATTCTGGTGGGGATCTTCGGCGTGACCCTGGCGGCGGTGTTCATGGCCTTCCCGGCGACTTTCATCACCACCCTGGCCGGGTTGGCCCTGTTGGGCACACTCGGCGCGAGCCTGGCCAACGCCATGGCGGACGTGAAATCGCGGGAAGCGTCGCTGATCACTTTCCTGGCCTGCGCGGCCAATATCACCTTGCTGGGCATCGGCGGTGCGTTCTGGGGCCTGGTCATCGGCCTGGCCGCCTACGCCGTGCTCAATGGGCAGTTACCGCGTCGTGAAAAGACTGCAGTCCCACAGGCCGAACCGGTTGCAGTGCCCACCAAGGGAGCGGCCAATTGATGCCTGATCAAACCGAAGACCTCAACATCCTGCATGCGCGCCATGGTCGTTACCCACAGGCCGACAGTGTCGAAGACTTTCGCCGCAACCTGGCCGCCGTGCAGCAACGCATTGTCGAGGCGTGCCATCGGGTAGGGCGGGACCCGGCCGGTGTGCGCTTGCTGCCGGTCAGCAAAACCTTTGATGAAGCTCATTTGCGTCTGGCCTATGCCGCCGGTTGCCGCCTGTTGGGCGAGAACAAGGTGCAGGAAGCACAGCGCAAGTGGAAAGCCATGACCGACCTGCAAGACCTGCAATGGTCGGTGATCGGCCATTTGCAGACCAACAAGGCCAAGCAGGTCGCACGCTTCGCCAGTGAGTTCCAGGCCCTGGACAGTCTGCGGGTGGCCGAGGCGCTGGACCGTCGCCTGCGCATTTTAGATCGGCAGATGGACGTGTTCGTCCAGGTCAATACCTCCGGCGAAGCCAGCAAGTACGGGCTAGCGCCCGATGACGTGGCGGCTTTCCTGGGGACAATGCCAGCGTTCCCGACACTGCGGGTTCGCGGGTTGATGACGTTGGCGCTGTTCTCCGCCGACGCGGTGCGGGTACGCCCTTGCTTCGTCCGGCTACGTGAATTGCGCGACCGATTGCGTCATTGCGCCCCTGACGGGGTGTCGCTGCAAGAGCTGTCGATGGGCATGTCGGGTGACTTTGAAATCGCCATTGAGGAGGGCGCGACCGTGGTCCGCGTCGGGCAGGCGATCTTCGGTGCCCGAGCCATGCCGGATGCGTACTACTGGCCGACCGCTGATGCCCGTCCCCTCATTGATGACACGTTGTTGTCGATCACACCCAGCCGTTGACCCCCTTTACAGGAGGCCCGCAATGTCCGCTGCACCCGCTTACCTCATGCACACCTCAGCCCGACAACCGGTTTCGTTCAGCCGAGGCCAGGGCGCCTCGTTATGGGACACCAAGGGTGTCGAATACCTGGATGCCATCGCCGGCGTGGCGGTGACGAGCCTGGGTCATGCCAACCCCGAAATTGCCGCGGCCATCGCCGAACAGGCCACGGTGTTACTGCACACGACCAACATGTTTCGCATCCCATGGCAGGAGCAATTGGGCGAACGACTGTGCCTGCTATCGGGCATGCAACGGGCGTTTTTCTGCAACTCCGGAGCGGAGGCCAACGAGGCGGCGCTCAAACTGGCCCGCCTGCACGCCAACGCTCGGCAGGTGACCCAGCCGCAAGTGTTGGTGATGGAGAACAGTTTTCACGGGCGCACCTTGGCCACTCTCGCCGCCACCGGCAACCCCGCCGTGCATCGCGGCTTCGAGCCCCTGATGCCGGGCTTTGTGCGGGTGCCTTTCGACAACATCGAGGCGATTCGCCAGGTCGCGGCGCAGTCTCCCGATATCGTCGCGGTGCTCGTCGAGCCGGTGCAGGGTGAGGGGGGCGTGCACGCCGCCTCTGCCTGCTACCTGCAGGCCCTGCGCCAACTGTGTGATGAACACGACTGGCTGATGATGATCGATGAAGTGCAGACCGGGCTGGGCCGCACCGGTACCTGGTTTGGCTTTGAGCATGCGGGCATCAAGCCGGACGTCATTACCCTGGCCAAAGCGCTGGGCAACGGTTTCCCCATCGGCGCTTGCCTGGCGCGGGGCAAGGCCGCCGAACTGTTTTCCCCCGGTCACCATGCGTCCACGTTCGGCGGTAACCCGCTGGCGTGCCGCGTCGGTTGCACAGTGCTCGACATCATGCAGCGCGATCGCATCCCGCAACGCGCCGCTGCCTCGGGTCGCCGCTTGTTGGCGGCCTTGAAGCTGGCGCTGGGCAACCATCCTGAGGTGGTGTCCGTTCGCGGCATTGGCTTGATGATCGGCATTGAACTCAATGGCCCGTGCGCCGAACTGGTCGGCCGGGCCCGTGAAGAACAACGTCTGCTGATCACCGTCACACGGGGCAACACCGTGCGCCTGTTGCCGCCGCTGATCTGCGATGACGCACAGATCGACGACATCGCCGCGCGCATCACGCGCCTGCTGTCATCCGCCGCTTGAATTCTTGACCAAGGACATTTTGCACATGTACGACTCGACGCTGACCCTCGACGCTTTCGACCCTGAGCTGTATGAATCGATTCACAACGAAGAGCATCGCCAGGAAGACCATATCGAGCTAATCGCCTCGGAAAACTATGCCAGCCCGCTGGTAATGAAAACCCAGAGCACGGTGCTCACTAACAAGTACGCCGAAGGCTACCCCGGCAAGCGCTATTACAGCGGCTGCGAATACGTCGATGTGGCCGAGCGGCTGGCCATCAAGCGGGTCAAGGCCCTGTTCGACTGCGACTACGCCAACGTGCAACCCCATGCGGGCGCCCAGGCCAACGCGGCGGTCTTCCTGGCGCTGATCAACCCCGGTGATACGGTGATGGGCATGAACCTGGCCCAGGGCGGTCACTTGACCCACGGCAACCCGGCCAACTTTTCGGGGCGTCACTACACCATCGTGCCTTACGGACTGGACCCGAAAACCGGCTTTCTCGACTATGACGAGATGGAGCGAATCGCACTGCAGACACGCCCAAAAATGTTGATCGGTGGTTTTTCCGCGTATTCGCGGTACAAGGACTGGGCACGCATGCGCAGCATTGCCGACAAGGTTGGGGCTACCTTCTGGGTCGATATGGCCCACGTCGCCGGGCTGGTCGCTGCGGGCGAATACCCGGACCCGCTTCCCCATGCGCATGTGGTCACCAGCACCACGCACAAAACCCTGCGCGGGCCACGCGGTGGTTTGATTTTGTCCAAGGGACAGGATGAAGCCTTCTACAAAAAACTCGATTCCGCTGTGTTTCCCGGCGTGCAGGGCGGGCCACTGATGCACCAGATCGCGGCCAAGGCCGTGGCGTTCAAGGAAGCGCTTGCGCCGGAGTTCAGCCTCTACCAGACCCAAGTGGTCATCAACGCCCGGGCCATGGCCGGGGTGTTGCAAAAGCGCGGGTACAAAATCGTCTCGGGCGGCACCGACAACCACATGATGCTGATCGACCTGTCCGACAAGCCCTACACCGGCAAGGAGGCCGACGCGGCCCTGAGCAGTGCCTATATCACCGCCAACAAAAACTCGGTGCCGAATGACCCGCGCTCACCGTTTGTGACATCCGGCCTTCGTATCGGTACCCCGGCGGTGACCACCCGCGGGTTTAATGTGGAGGCCTGCGAGCAAGCGGCCGGCTGGTTGTGCGACGTACTGGACGCCCTGGAAAACGGAGGCAGCGACAAGATCGTGCATCACGTGCGCGAACAGGTTGTCGCACTGTGCCGTCGTTTTCCGGTCTATCGCTGAGTCTGGCCCGGCCATTGCCTGATCGGGTGGTGGCCGGGTGTTCAACTGTTTTAACAGGCGATCCCCTTGGCCACCCCCTCGCGTAATACGCAGAGCCCATGCGACGGGAATGCGGAGCCTTCCCGCTCGCGTGGGCTTGGCCAAGAAAGCACCAAGAGTGAGGCTTGCAGCGGCGACAGTCGCCACTTCTGTCCGCCATGCTGCAGGCCAAGTACGACGCGGGTTGTCGCCGTTGTCGCCAAATCAACGATCACTCCATCCGGGGCGTTATTTTCGGTTACCGGCGGCGTCCCGTGAGCGCTTACCGTATCGTCAGCTCGGTTGTAAGCGCTTCGGACTTTATCCTTGTCGACATGTGCCCACGCGGCTTTGATCAGCTCTGGATCCCAGCCTTGCTCGTTCAGAATGGTGCTGGCCATGGAGCGCATGCCGTGGCTGACCAAGCGGTCCTGGAAGCCCATGCGCTTCAACGCCATGTGTTCGAACCAGGCGCTGGCTATCTTTTCGAAGATGTGTCCGGTCTCAGCCAGTCTGGCTCTGGCTTGCCATTGCTCATTACGCTGGGCTTTGGGATCAATGCCTTGAGCAAGTAGCTCTCGCGCCTCGACTGCTTTCTTCCGAGCATTCGCTAATGAGAGGTCGCGAAAGCCCCCACCAGCCATGAACCCCCGTATTTACTGGATTCCAGGCACAAAAAAAGACGTCCGTGGACGTCTTTAGATGATGAAGTGGTGGGCCGGGGTAATTTGAAACAAGTCGGTATCTATCTGTTTTTTATGGTTAATAATTTATTGGTCAACTTGCTTGGAATACCAGTTGGAACGCTGCGTGCTCTGGATTCCGATGGACGGTGCTTTTTGAGCTCCGCCCCCCAAAAGGAATCTGGATCGAATCTATCAAGCAAATGGTCGCGCCGTTGATTGTTGCCCCTGCTCTCACAATGTCCCCACTCGCAGGCACATTCACTGTTGCGATATGTACGTCCACCTCTGCGATCAGCCCCCACGCTCAACCAGCAGGCACCTTTATCGGGTCAGCTTTCGGTCAGCGGCAACACAGACGGAGAGCCACTTATTCCCAAGTGCCTTGAGCTGTGTGGTGTCGGTGACATATCAGGAGAGATCGTCAAAACGAAGATCGGCACCGAAAATGATCTGTTGAGACCGTCTCATCTGGATAAACTCGCCCAGGTTTGCGACGTGCACAAACGTGAGGCTGCGTACGAAATCTCGAGCTACCCTCCGCCCACCCTCAGAGGGCAGATCCTTACGCTGGTAGGGGAAAGAGCAAGAGAAGCGGTGTCGGCATTCATCCACACGGCAGGCGGTTTCTCTGTGTCATCAAGCCGCAAAAGTCAACGTGTTTTTGTGGGTATGTTATTGATTGTAGGGTGCAAAGAAAGCCCACGGCAGTATATCTAATTGAAGGGAGCACATAGAATGAGCATCCTTGTGCCAACGTCGACTCGACACGCAC
>NZ_JAOSHO010000160.1 GCF_025917275.1 Pseudomonas agronomica
CGACCGGCATCGCCGGCGCCGGTGTACTGGTCACCGAAGGTTGCCGTGGTGAAGGCGGTTACCTGATCAACAAGCACGGCGAGCGTTTCATGGAACGTTATGCGCCGAACGCCAAGGACCTTGCTGGTCGTGACGTTGTAGCTCGTTCGATGGTTAAAGAGATCATCGCCGGCAACGGCTGTGGCCCGAATGGCGACCACGTGATGCTCAAGCTCGATCACCTCGGCGAGGAAGTGCTGCACAGCCGCCTGCCTGGTATCTGCGAACTGTCGAAGACTTTCGCACACGTCGACCCTGTCGTTGCGCCGGTTCCAGTGGTTCCAACCTGCCACTATATGATGGGCGGCGTTGCCACCAACATTCATGGCCAGGCAATGACCCAGAACGCCGAAGGCGTGGACGAAATCATCCCTGGCCTGTTCGCAGTGGGTGAAGTGGCGTGCGTATCGGTACACGGTGCCAACCGCCTAGGCGGCAACTCGTTGCTCGACCTGGTGGTCTTCGGCCGTGCTGCCGGCCTGCACTTGGAAAAGGCGCTGAGCGACGGTATCGAATACCGCGACGCCAGCGACACCGACATCGATGTAGCCCTCAAGCGTCTGGCTGGCCTCAACGAGCGTACCGAAGGCGAAGACGTCGCCACCCTGCGCCGCGAGCTGCAAAGCTGCATGCAGAACTACTTCGGTGTGTTCCGTACCGGCGAATACATGCAGAAGGGTATTGCCCAGTTGGCGCAATTGCGTGAACGAATTGCCAACGTGAAGATCAACGATAAGTCGCAGGCGTTCAACACTGCCCGTATCGAAGCGCTGGAATTGCAGAACCTGCTGGAAGTGGCTGAAGCCACCGCCATCGCCGCAGAAGTGCGCAAAGAGTCCCGTGGTGCCCACGCCCGCGAAGACTTCGAAGACCGTGACGACGAAAACTGGCTGTGCCACACCTTGTACTTCCCGGGTGAAAAACGCGTCGCCAAGCGTGCCGTGAACTTCTCGCCGAAGACTGTTCCGACTTTCGAACCAAAAGTCCGGACTTATTAAGGGTGACCGCTATGTTGCAAGTCAGTGTTTATCGCTACAACCCTGATCAGGACGCTGCGCCGTTCATGCAGGACTTCCAGGTCGATACCGGTGGTAAAGACCTGATGGTGCTGGACGTGCTGGCCTTGATCAAAGAGCAGGACGAAGGTTTCTCCTATCGTCGCTCGTGCCGCGAGGGCGTTTGCGGCTCCGACGGCATGAACATCAACGGCAAGAACGGCCTGGCCTGCATCACGCCGCTGTCGGCCGTGGTCAAGGGCAACAAGCTGGTCGTTCGCCCGCTGCCAGGTTTGCCGGTCATTCGTGACCTGGTCGTCGATATGAGCATCTTCTACAAGCAATACGAGAAGGTGAAGCCATTCCTGCAGAACGACACGCCGGCTCCGGCCATCGAGCGTCTGCAGTCCCCTGAAGAGCGTGAAAAGCTCGACGGTCTGTACGAGTGCATCCTGTGCGCCTGCTGCTCGACCTCGTGCCCATCCTTCTGGTGGAACCCGGACAAATTCCTGGGCCCGGCCGCCCTGCTGCAAGCTTACCGCTTCCTGGCAGACAGCCGTGACACCAAGACGTCCGAGCGTCTGGCCGCACTGGATGACCCGTTCAGCGTATTCCGCTGCCGCGGGATCATGAACTGCGTCAACGTCTGCCCGAAAGGCCTGAACCCGACTAAGGCCATCGGTCACGTACGTAACATGCTGCTGCAAAACGGCGTGTGATTCAGCTGCTGTACCCGTAGAACCGCTGTACCCGTAGAGGCGAGGGCGTGGGCTTCAACCCACGTCCTGGCTATAACCAGAACAGCCGCTTACAAAGCGGCGGTTCTTATTTTGAAGAAATGAGACAAGCAGGGGCATCCGGGCTGGTACCCGGACTATCAGCGTGATCCTAAGTGGCTTGTTTTAGTCGCTGCACTCGGACTTCTGCAAGTTTGCTCGGTGTTTTCGCCGGTGGTGTTCCCCTAATCGAGGGTGACCAAGCATGCAAGAAAGCGTGATGCAGCGCATGTGGAACAGTGCCCACCTCTCCGGTGGTAACGCTGCCTATGTGGAAGAGCTCTACGAGCTCTACCTGCACGACCCTAACGCTGTGCCAGAAGAATGGCGCACCTACTTTCAGAAGTTGCCGGCTGACGGTAACTCTGCCACCGATGTTTCGCACTCGACGATTCGCGATCATTTCGTGCTGCTGGCAAAGAACCAGCGCCGCGCTCAACCGGTGTCTGCCGGCAGCGTGAGCTCCGAGCATGAGAAGAAGCAAGTTGAAGTGCTGCGACTGATCCAGGCCTACCGGATGCGTGGCCACCAGGCAGCCCAGCTTGACCCGCTGGGGCTGTGGCAGCGTCCTGCACCTGCAGACCTGTCGATCACTCACTACGGCTTGACCAATGCCGACCTTGATACGACCTTCCGTGCCGGCGACCTGTTCATCGGCAAAGAGGAAGCGAGCCTACGCGAAATTCACGAAGCGTTGCAGCAGACATATTGCCGCACCATCGGCGCTGAATTCACGCACATCACCGATTCCGAGCAGCGCCAGTGGTTCCAGCAGCGTCTGGAAAGCGTTCGTGGCCGTCCGACGTACTCCGCCGACATCAAGAGCCACTTGCTCGAGCGCGTCACCGCCGGTGAAGGCCTGGAGAAATACCTGGGTACCAAATACCCGGGCACCAAGCGTTTCGGCCTGGAAGGCGGCGAAAGCCTGATTCCGATGCTCGACGAGCTGATCCAGCGTTCCGGTTCCTACGGCACCAAGGAAGTCGTCATCGGCATGGCCCACCGTGGCCGCCTGAACGTACTGGTCAACACCTTCGGCAAGAACCCGCGCGAGCTGTTCGACGAGTTCGAAGGCAAGAAGAAGGTCGAGCTGGGCTCCGGTGACGTGAAGTACCACCAGGGCTTCTCGTCCAACGTGATGACCACCGGCGGCGAAGTCCACCTGGCCATGGCGTTCAACCCGTCCCACCTGGAAATCGTTTCCCCGGTGGTCGAGGGTTCCGTCCGTGCCCGCCAGGATCGTCGCAACGATCCGACCGGCGAGAAGGTGTTGCCGATCTCCATCCACGGTGACGCGGCATTCGCCGGTCAAGGCGTGGTCATGGAAACCTTCCAGATGTCGCAGACCCGCGGTTTCAAGACCGGCGGTACCGTGCACATCGTGATCAACAACCAGGTCGGCTTCACCATCAGCAACCCGCTGGACTCGCGTTCCACCGAGTACGCAACCGACGTCGCGAAGATGATCCAGGCGCCGATTCTCCATGTGAATGGCGATGACCCGGAAGCCGTGCTGTTCGTGACCCAGTTGGCCATCGACTACCGCATGCAGTACAAGCGCGACGTGGTCATCGACCTGGTCTGCTACCGTCGTCGCGGCCACAACGAGGCCGACGAGCCAAGTGGCACCCAGCCGCTGATGTACCAGCAGATCGCCAAGCAGCGCACCACCCGTGAGCTGTACGCCGATCGCCTGACCCAGAGCGGTGTTCTGGATGTCGCGCGCGTCCAGGAAAAAGTCGATGAATATCGCAACGCCCTGGACAACGGCCTGCACGTTGTAAAAAGCCTGGTCAAGGAACCGAACAAAGAGCTGTTCGTCGACTGGCGTCCGTACCTGGGCCACGCCTGGACTGCTCGCCACGACACGCGCTTCGACCTCAAGACCTTGCAGGAACTGTCCGCCAAGCTGCTGGAAATCCCGGAAGGCTTTGTGGTCCAGCGCCAGGTCGCGAAGATCTACGAAGACCGCCAGAAGATGCAAGCCGGTGGCCTGCCGATCAACTGGGGCTACGCCGAAACCATGGCGTACGCGACCCTGGCGTTCGAAGGTCACCCGATCCGCATCACCGGCCAGGACGTAGGCCGCGGCACTTTCTCGCACCGCCACGCGGCGCTGCACAACCAGAAAGACGCCAGCACCTACATCCCGCTGCAACACCTGTACAAAGGCCAGCCACGTTTCGACCTGTACGATTCGCTGCTGTCCGAGGAAGCCGTCCTGGCGTTCGAATATGGCTATTCCACCACCGAGCCGAATGCGCTGGTGATCTGGGAAGCCCAGTTCGGCGACTTCGCCAACGGTGCCCAGGTGGTTGTCGACCAGTTCATCACCAGCGGCGAGCACAAGTGGGGCCGTCTCTGCGGCCTGACCATGTTGCTGCCACACGGTTATGAAGGGCAGGGTCCGGAGCACTCGTCGGCACGTCTGGAACGCTACCTGCAGCTGTGCGCCGAGCACAACGTCCAGGTTTGCGTACCGACCACCCCGGCGCAGATCTACCACCTGCTGCGTCGCCAGGTCATCCGTCCGCTGCGCAAGCCGCTGATCGTGCTGACACCGAAGTCGCTGCTGCGTCACAAGCTGGCAATTTCCACGCTTGAAGACCTGGCCGAAGGCTCGTTCCAGACCGTCATTTCGGAAATCGATACCCTGGACGCGGCGAAGGTGACTCGCCTGATCCTGTGCAGCGGCAAGGTCTACTACGACTTGCTGGAAAAACGTCGTGCCGAAGGCCGCGAAGACATCGCCATCGTGCGTATCGAGCAGCTTTATCCGTTCCCGGAAGAGGACCTGATGGAGGCCATCGCGCCTTACACCAACCTCACCCACGTGGTGTGGTGTCAGGAAGAACCGATGAACCAAGGCGCGTGGTACAGCAGCCAGCATCACCTGCGTCGCAGCATTGGCAACCATAACAAGGCCCTGGGCCTGGAATATGCCGGCCGTGATGCTTCCGCTGCACCTGCGTGTGGTTATGCGTCGATGCACGCCGAGCAGCAGGAAAAACTGCTGCAAGATGCTTTCACTGTTTAACGCCTTCGCGCTGACTGAAACCGAATTTTAAGGACCCACAGATAATGGCTATCGAAATCAAAGCCCCGTCATTCCCGGAATCGGTTGCCGATGGCACCGTTGCCACTTGGCACAAGAAACCAGGCGAGGCCGTCAAGCGCGACGACCTGATCGTCGACATCGAGACCGACAAGGTCGTGCTGGAAGTATTGGCCGAAGCTGACGGCGTGCTGGGCGCAATCGTTGCCGAAGAGGGCGCTACCGTTCTGTCGAACCAGGTCCTGGGCTCGATCGAAGAGGGCGGCGCTGCTGCTGCCGCTCCAGCCGCCGCTGCCGCACCGGCTGCCGCTCAGGCCGCTGCGCCAGCTGCTTCGGGCGAAGACGATCCAGTCGCCGCTCCAGCTGCTCGCAAGCTGGCTGAAGAGAATGGCATCAACATCGCTTCCGTTGCCGGCACCGGCAAGGGTGGTCGTGTGACCAAGGAAGACGTGGTTGCAGCCGTTGCCGCCAAGAAAGCCGCTCCAGCCGCCGCACCGGCCAAGCCAGCCGCGCCTGCTGCTTCCGCGCCAGTGTTCGCTGCCGGTGACCGCGTCGAGAAACGCGTTCCGATGACTCGCCTGCGTGCCAAGGTTGCCGAGCGTCTGGTTGAAGCCCAGTCGAACATGGCGATGCTGACTACCTTCAACGAAGTCGACATGACCGAAGTCATGGCCCTGCGTTCGAAGTACAAGGACCTGTTCGAGAAGTCCCACAATGGCGTACGCCTGGGCTTCATGTCGTTCTTCGTCAAGGCTGCCACCGAAGCGCTGAAACGCTTCCCGGCCGTCAACGCGTCGATCGACGGTTCCGACATCGTCTACCACGGCTACGCCGACATCGGTGTCGCGGTCTCCAGCGACCGTGGCCTGGTGGTTCCGGTCCTGCGCAACGCCGAGCTGATGAGCCTGGCCGAAATCGAAGGCGGCATCGCCACCTTCGGCAAGAAGGCCCGTGACGGCAAGCTGTCCATCGAAGAGATGACCGGCGGTACGTTCACCATCACCAACGGTGGTACATTCGGTTCGATGATGTCGACCCCGATCGTCAACCCGCCACAAGCGGCTATCCTGGGCATGCACAACATCCTGCAGCGTCCGATGGCGATCAACGGTCAGGTCGTGATTCGTCCGATGATGTACCTGGCACTGTCCTACGATCACCGCCTGATCGACGGCAAAGAAGCCGTGACGTTCCTGGTCACCATCAAGAACCTGCTGGAAGATCCGGCTCGTCTGCTGCTGGATATCTGATTTCGCCGCGAGGGCCGGTCTTTTCGACCGGCCCCTTGCTGAAACAACCGGTTTCGTCCCACGGCGGTCCCCACAAGTGACCGTCCGGTTTGATTCGAGAAGGAATGACTCATGACTCAGAAATTCGACGTGGTAGTGATTGGTGCGGGCCCTGGCGGCTACGTAGCGGCCATCAAGGCTGCGCAACTGGGCCTTTCCACTGCCTGCATCGAGAAATACACCGACAAGGAAGGCAAACAGGCCTTGGGCGGTACTTGCCTGAACGTCGGTTGCATTCCATCCAAGGCGCTGCTGGACAGCTCCTGGAAGTACAAGGAAGCCAAGGAAAGCTTCAACGTTCACGGTATCTCTACCGGTGAAGTGAAGATGGACGTAGCCGCGATGGTTGGCCGCAAGGCTGGCATCGTCAAGAACCTGACCAGCGGTGTTGCCACCCTGTTCAAGGCCAACGGCGTCACCTCCATCGAAGGCCACGGCAAGCTGCTGCTGGGCAAGAAAGTCGAAGTGACCAAGCCTGACGGCTCGGTCGAAGTGATCGAAGCCGAGAACGTCATCCTGGCGCCAGGCTCGCGTCCGATCGACATCCCGCCTGCTCCAGTCGACCAGAACGTCATCGTCGACTCCACTGGCGCCCTGGAATTCCAGTCCGTGCCAAAACGCCTGGGCGTGATCGGCGCTGGCGTGATCGGTCTCGAACTGGGTTCTGTATGGTCGCGCCTGGGTTCGCAAGTGACCGTGCTCGAAGCCCTCGACACGTTCCTGATGGCCGCTGACACCGCGGTGTCCAAGGAAGCGCTGAAGACCCTGACCAAGCAAGGCCTGGACATCAAGCTGGGTGCCCGCGTGACCGGCTCCAAGGTCAACGGCGAAGAAGTCGTGGTGAACTACACCGACGCCAACGGCGAACAGACCATCACTTTCGACAAGCTGATCGTTGCGGTCGGTCGTCGTCCAGTGACCACTGACCTGCTGTCCGCCGATTGCGGCGTGGAAATCGACGAGCGCGGTTTCATCGCGGTAGATGACCATTGCGCAACCGCCGTACCGGGCGTGTTCGCCATCGGTGACGTGGTTCGCGGCATGATGCTGGCCCACAAGGCTTCCGAAGAAGGCATCATGGTTGTCGAGCGCATCAAGGGCCACAAGGCCCAGATGAACTATGACCTGATCCCATCGGTCATCTATACCCACCCGGAAATCGCATGGGTTGGTAAAACCGAGCAGGCCTTGAAAGCCGAAGGCGTTGAAGTTAACGTCGGCACCTTCCCGTTCGCAGCCTCCGGCCGTGCCATGGCGGCCAACGACACCGGTGGCTTCGTGAAAGTCATCGCCGATGCCAAGACGGATCGCGTATTGGGCGTTCACGTGATCGGCCCAAGCGCTGCCGAGCTGGTACAGCAAGGCGCGATCGGTATGGAATTCGGCACCAGCGCTGAAGACCTGGGCATGATGGTCTTCTCCCATCCGACCCTGTCCGAAGCCTTGCACGAAGCGGCCCTGGCCGTGAATGGCGGCGCCATCCACGTGGCCAACCGCAAGAAGCGTTAACAGATAATAAGAAACCACGGCGGTATGGCCCGTCGTGAGCCTTGCGAGCAAGACTCACCGCGGAATATCCGCTGGACGCAGCCTTGCGTAGCGACACCGGTTGACCGGAACGCTACGCAAGCAGCAGTCACAGGTGGTGCGGCACCACAACGGTGCAGCACCGAATGCGCAGTACCTAACGAAGACGGTAATAAGCATGAATCTTCACGAGTATCAGGGTAAGCAGCTGTTCGCTGAGTACGGCCTGCCAGTATCCACCGGCTACGCTGTAGACACCCCGGAAGCGGCAGCAGAAGCTTGCGACAAAATCGGCGGCAGCGAGTGGGTTGTCAAAGCCCAGGTTCACGCCGGTGGTCGCGGTAAAGCGGGCGGCGTCAAGCTGGTTCGCAGCAAAGAAGACGCCAAAGCCTTCGCACAGCAGTGGCTGGGCAAGCGTCTGGTGACTTACCAGACTGACGCCAACGGTCAGCCAGTCACCAAGATCCTGGTTGAATCGTGCACTGATATCGCTAAAGAGCTGTACCTGGGCGCTGTCGTTGACCGTTCGAGCCGCCGCATCGTGTTCATGGCTTCCACCGAAGGTGGCGTGGACATCGAGAAAATCGCTCACGACACCCCTGAGAAAATCCTCAAGGCCACCATCGATCCACTGGTTGGCGCACAGCCATTCCAGGGCCGCGAGCTGGCATTCCAGTTGGGCCTGGAAGGCAAGCAGGTCACTCAATTCGCCAAGATCTTCGTAGGTCTGGCCAAGCTGTTCCAGGACCACGACCTGGCACTGCTGGAAGTGAACCCGCTGGTGATCAAGGCCGACGGCGACCTGCACTGCCTCGATGCCAAGATCAACATCGACGCCAACGCCATGTACCGTCAGCCTAAGCTGAAGACTTTCCACGATCCGTCGCAAGACGATCCGCGCGAAGCGCACGCTGCCAAGTTCGAACTGAACTACGTAGCCCTGGAAGGCAACATCGGTTGCATGGTCAACGGCGCTGGCCTGGCCATGGGTACCATGGACATCGTCAACCTGCACGGCGGCAAGCCAGCCAACTTCCTCGACGTAGGCGGCGGTGCTACCAAGGAACGCGTTACCGAAGCGTTCAAGATCATCCTGTCCGACACCAACGTCGCTGCAGTACTGGTCAACATCTTCGGCGGCATCGTTCGCTGCGACATGATTGCCGAAGGCATCATCGGCGCCGTGAAAGAAGTCGGCGTGAAAATCCCGGTTGTTGTTCGCCTCGAAGGCAACAACGCTGAGCTGGGCGCTAAAGTACTGGCAGAAAGCGGTTTGAACATCATCGCTGCTACCAGCCTGACCGACGCTGCTCAACAAGTCGTTAAAGCTGCGGAGGGCAAATAATGAGCGTCCTGATCAACAAAGACACCAAGGTTATCTGCCAGGGTATTACCGGTTCGCAAGGTAGTTTCCACACCCAGCAAGCCATCGAATACGGCACCAAGATGGTTGGCGGCGTAACGCCAGGCAAAGGCGGCACCGAGCACCTGGGCCTGCCTGTCTTCAACACCGTGAAAGACGCTGTAGCTGCTACTGGCGCCACCGCCAGCGTGATCTACGTTCCAGCTCCTTTCTGCAAGGATTCCATTCTTGAAGCAGCGTTCGGCGGCATCAAGCTGATCGTTTGCATCACCGAAGGCATCCCGACCATCGACATGCTGGAAGCCAAGGTCAAGTGCGACGAGCTGGGTATCACCCTGATCGGCCCTAACTGCCCAGGCGTGATCACTCCAGGCGAATGCAAGATCGGCATCATGCCAGGTCACATTCACTTGCCAGGCAAGGTCGGTATCGTTTCCCGTTCCGGCACCCTGACCTACGAAGCTGTGAAGCAGACCACTGACGCCGGTTTCGGTCAGTCGACTTGCGTCGGCATCGGCGGTGACCCGATCCCGGGCTCCAACTTCATCGACATCCTGAAGCTGTTCCAGGAAGACCCGAAGACCGAAGCGATCGTCATGATCGGTGAGATCGGCGGTTCCGCTGAAGAAGAAGCCGCTGCCTACATCAAGGCGAACGTGACCAAGCCGGTTGTTTCCTACATCGCAGGTGTGACTGCTCCTCCGGGCAAGCGCATGGGCCATGCTGGCGCAATCATCTCCGGCGGCAAAGGCACTGCAGACGAGAAATTCGCTGCACTGCAAGACGCAGGCGTGAAAACCGTGCGTTCGCTGGCAGACATCGGCAAGGCCCTGGCCGAGCTGACTGGCTGGGAAATGAAGAAGTAAGCTTCGGCTGACTTTTTTGTTCCAACAACAAAGGCCACCTTCGGGTGGCCTTTGTCGTTTCTGACCCTATGCCTGTGCAACTGCTCTACCTGGGTAATGTAGGACGGCTCTTGTGG
>NZ_JAOSHO010000161.1 GCF_025917275.1 Pseudomonas agronomica
CCTGGCGCTGGCATTCGTCCACCGTGACGCTCAGGGGCCGCAACGGAGCGTCGAGCCTTTCCTCTGGCGTATCGGTGGCGGCAGCGCTGGCGCTGACGTCCAGATCCAGCACCTGCGGCTCGAGGGTCATGATCACCCCGCGATTGGCGCCACGGCTCAACGCTTTCAGCGCCGCGCGACTGATGACGTGCTCCAGCTCCCGCACGTTCCCCGGCCAACTGTACGCCAGCAATGCCTGTTCGGCCGCCGGCGACAGGCGCAAGCCGCGCAAGCCCAGGCGCGTGCGGTTCAGTTCGAGAAAGTGCCCAGCCAACATCAGCACATCGTGGCCGCGTTCGCGCAGCGGCGGGATCGGCACCGGGTAGACCGACAACCGGTGATACAGGTCGGCGCGAAACAGCCCGTCGCGAATGCTGTCGGGCAAGTGCCGGTTGGTCGCAGCGATGATCCGCACGTCAACGTGCAGCGGCTTGTCCGCTCCCAAGCGCTGTATCTCGCCGTTCTGCAAAGTGCGCAGCAACTTGGCCTGCACGCTCAACGGCAACTCGCCGACCTCATCGAGAAACAACGTGCCGCCATTGGCCGCGTCGAAGCGCCCGGCGCGGTCGGTGGTGGCGCCGGAAAATGCGCCTTTGACGTGGCCGAACAATTCGCTTTCCGCCAGGGATTCAGGCAGTGCCGCGCAGTTGACCTGCACCAGCGGCTTGTGACCGCGCCGCGAGAGGCGGTGCAGCCGCCGGGCGAACAATTCCTTGCCCACGCCGGTTTCCCCCAGCAGCAACACCGGCAGTTCCGAGTCGGCCAGTACGTCCAGCTCGTTGAGCAATTGTTGCAGTCCCTCGCTGCGGCCAAGGATTTCACCCTCTTCGGTCGGCAGGCGCAGGTCCGCCGGGTCACTGCGCGACGCCCGCAGGCTACGGTTCTCCTGCTCCAACCGAGTGACGCGCACCGCCGCCTCGATCTGTAAGGTGCAGCGCTTGAGCTCTTCCCGGGCGCGACTGTCGAACGTGCCGGCGTGCAGCGCATCCAGGGTGATCGCCCCCCAGAGCTGACCTTCCACATACAGGCTCACGCCCATGCAGTCGTGCACCGGCAGCGGCTCGCCGACGTGATGAACGAGCAAGCCGTCATACGGATCCGGCAAACGACTGTCCGGCTCGAACCAGGTCGGCTCGCGCGACGCCATGATTGCCGCCAGGCGCGGGTGCTGGGCAATCACAAAGCGCCGGCCCAGTGCTTCGTGGACCAGGCCAACGGTCGCCACCGGCCGGAGGCTGTCCTCGTCCAGGCGCAGCAAACCGACGGCGCCGCTGTTGAAGTATTCGCGCAGGGTCTGCACCAGGCGCTGCAATCGCACCGCATTGGGCAGCTCGACGATCAGGTCGGCGGCCAGGCTTTCACGCAGCATGGTAGTGATGACCCTCCAGGGTTCGTTTGACCCTTCACGGTCAGGGTGACAATCACCCTGCCAAAATTTTATCGCTTGTTTTTCAATGGGTTGAATCTGGCACGTCGGCTGCAACGTGAGCGGTCATCTGTCCCTCCCGGGATTCAACCCAAGGAAACATGATGAGCCTCGACCTGCTGGAACAAAGCCTCGGCCAACTGGCCTGCGACATTCCCGGTGCTACCCGTACCTTCCATCACTACAGCCTCGACTTCTGTTGCGGCGGGCAAAAGTCCTTGCGCGAAGCGGCGCTGAGCAAGGGCCTGAACCCGCTGCTGATCGCCGATGCCCTGCGCACCCTGCAAGCCGCCGGCGAGCGCGGCCACGACTGGCGCGATGAACCCCAGGCGCTGTTGATCAGCCACATCCTCGAACGCTACCACGACCGCCATCGCGAACAACTGCCGGAACTGATTCGCCTGGCCCGGCGCGTCGAAACCGTTCATGGCGCACGCGCCAGTTGCCCCAACGGCCTGGCCGATCATCTGCAGGACATGTACCAGGAACTCGAAGGCCACATGCTCAAGGAAGAACAAGTGTTGTTCCCGATGCTGCAACGCGGCCTGGGCGAACGCGCCTCGGCGCCGATCCAGGTGCTGCGCTATGAACACGACCAGCATGGTGAAGCACTGGAAACCCTGCTCGCCCTGACCGACCAGATCACCCCGCCCGCCGACGCCTGCAACACCTGGCGCGCCCTGTATCGCGGGCTGGTGGAGTTTCGCGACGACCTGATGCAGCACATCCACCTGGAAAACAATGTGTTGTTCGTCAATGCGATGAAGCCTGCCCACTGATTTTTCAGCCCCTGCATTACCCCTGTGGGAGCGAGCTTGCTCGCGATAGCGGTGGGTCAGTCACTTCAAGGCTGGCTGACCTGACGCTATCGCGAGCAAGCTCGCTCCCACAGGGTTCGGCGGTGTTTTCTTCAGCTTTAAAACTGCCAATAGAACATCGCCTTCGCCAACACCACGATCAACACCATATGCCCCAGGATACTGCGCCGCAGCCAGCAGGCCCGGTTCGGTGTCAGCCGGCCGCTCTTGAGCCAGTACGCCAGCCAGACGTAATGCCCGACGATGCTCAGGGCCAGCAGGATCTTCAAGCTCAGCAACAGCCCGAAGCTGTTGCTCAACGGCTGGCTCAATGCGCCGCGATGCTGCCAGGCCAAGGCGATGCCGGCGCCATAGAGCACCAGCACCACGCCATGAAGTACGTGCCTTGAGCGTTGAGCAATCGCCTGATCTGCGCCCTCCCTGGCCGCCTGCGACAAAGGCCGACGGGCGGCATGCCAGATGAATACCTCGAAGAATAGCGTGCCGATGAAAGCGATGGCCGCCAACAGGTGGGTGATCAGCAAGAGCCCATACATTTATCGATTCCCTCCCCGCAGTCGGCTCATCCCGGATGCCCATCCACCCGGCTCTTGAGCAGCATCGGCCCATAGCGCCAGGCGTACAGGCCAAACGCCAAGGTCCAGCACACCCCCGCCAGCCACAGCGCGGCGAACGGCAACAGCAGCACCAGCAGCACGCGGCTCAGGCACGCCACGTTCAACAGGATGAACGCCAGGGTCATGCCCGCCGGCGGTTCGAGGGCGCGCCCGGTATGGCCCAGGCTGACACGGGCGATCATCGCCAGGATCAACCCGGCCATGGCGCCGATGGTCAGGCTGTGCACCGCCAGGCTCGGGTTCACCGGCACGCCGACGTGCCACAGCGCCATGCCCAGGCACGCCACCGCCAGCCAGCCGTAGGCCAGGTGCAGCGACCACAGCAGCGGCACCCGCCACAGGTCCTGGTCATGCCAACGCACCAGCCGAATCCCGTGGCCCACCGCCAACGCGGCGAACAACAGGCCGACCCAGACGTTCGCCGCCAGCGCCGGACCGAATGCATACAACAGCGCCACCAGCGCTGAACCTGCCAGCAACACGCGATCGAGCCACGGCCACGGCGCCACGCCTTCCACGCGACCGAGGCCACGCTGGGTGAAGAACGGAATTACCCGCCCACCGATCAACCCCATCATCGCCGCCACCAACCACAGGCCGGTGAGCACGCTCTGGCGCTGCAAACCCTCGTTGTGCTGGAGCAGGCCATACACGGACAAGCCATCGGCGGCAGCCAACAACAGCAAGACCAGCACGATCGGGTAATTGCGTTTCTGCCGCACACGCCACAACGTCAGGCCCATCAACGCGGCGACTCCCAAGGAGAAGGCCAGCTCCAGTGCCGCCAGCAAGGGCAACGGTGCGTCTGTCAACCAGGCCAGTCGCGCCCCCAGCCACACCAACGCCAGGGCCGCCAACCGCTTGCCGCTGAGCCCCGGCGTGCCCGTCCAGGTCTGCACCGCCGTCAGCAGGAACCCGGCGATGATCGCCAGGCCGAAACCGAACAGCAATTCATGACGGTGCCAGGCCAGCCAGCCACCGGCCGGCTGCCAGGCTGACAACCGCCCGCTGAACACCGCCAGCCACAGCGGCACCACCAGCAACGCGAGTACGCAGCCGCCCAGGAAGAACGGCCGGAACGCCAATCGCCACAGCGGTGGAATCGCCATGGTCTTGCGACGGTCAAGCACTTGCATAAATCACTCCTCTGCCCCCGCTGGAACCCCCGCGAGGTGCGCCGAATCCAGGTTCGCATGATCGGTTATCGACGCGCCCGGGCCTTGTCTCAGATCAAGCCGGCGCATCGGCAACTCATGCCTCGGCCAGAAGCTTGCAAAGGGCTTGCCGAACCCATTCGCAACTTGATCGGGAAACCTGTGGGAGCGAGCTTGCTCGCGATAGCGTCCTAACATCCAACATCGATGCCGACTGATCCATCGTCATCGCGAGCAAGCTCGCTCCCACAGGGTGTGGTCATTTCAACCCCGTCATGGTGATTTCTACCCTTCAAGCCTGGGGTCATTTCTACCCTGCCCACCCCCAACGCCCCATGAATCAAAGCCCCCAGGCATGGCCCGGCTCTTGCTCAAGCACGGCATCACCTTCTGCTTCCGGGGTCATCCATGAAATCCGTCGTCCTGCCGCTCACCTGGTTCGTCGTGCTCTCCTGCGTCGTGGCGCTTGCCAGCGGCCTGTCCCTGAGCCTGGTCTGACCCCGATCACCTATTCGCTACCACAAGGATCCACGCCATGGTGCTCCACCGCGTCCATCACCAGATTCTGCGCAGCCATCACCTGTTCGAGCCACTGAACGAGGAACAGCTCGACGAATTGATGAGCCACAGCCAATTGCTGAACATCGACAAAGGTGATCCGCTGTTTCGCCAGGGTGAACCGGCGCAAGCGTTCTACTTCGTGATCTCCGGGGCGGTTAAAATCTTCCGGTTGACCCCGGACGGCCAGGAAAAAGTCTTCGAGGTGATTGGCGAGCGCCAGACCTTCGCCGAAGCCATGATGCTGATGGACACGCCCAACTACGTCGCGTCCGCCGAAGCCGTGGGCCCGACGCAGCTGTATCGGCTGTCCAACGCCACGTACATGCGCCTGCTGCAAAGCAACAGCCGGCTGACCTTCGCCCTGCTCGGCAAGCTTTGCGTGCGCTTGCACCAGCGGGTCAACGAGATCGAAACCCTGTCGCTAAAGAACGCCACCCACCGCGTGGTGCGCTACCTGCTCACGCAACTGGTGCGTTTGCAAACCGTCGACAGCCAGTTCGAATTGCCCATGGCCAAGCAGTTGATCGCCGGGCACCTGTCGATCCAACCGGAAACGTTCTCGCGGATCATCCGCCGCCTGATCGATGAAAAGATCATCACCCAGGACGGTCGCCAGATCGCCATTCTCGACCGCCCGCGCCTGGAGCAGTTCGAATGAGCGCGCAGCCCACTTGCCTGTACTGCCAACACGCCAATGCCATCAGCCAAACCGAGTGCCGCCAATGCGGCATGCCCCTGCCGGTCGAAGCGGCGCTGGCCGGTGAGCGCCGGCTGCGGCGCTTCACCTGGTTCTGCGTCGGCTTGACGATCTTCTGCATCGTCATGTTCTTCTGGTTGCCGCGCAGCATCGCCTGAATCCTCAATCCTGTGTCAACTGCCGATACAACTGCGGTAACCGCAGCGGCAGTTGCTCGGGCTGGCGAATCAGCGTGTAGCCGTTGGCGCCAAACATGTACGGCAGATAATCCCCCGCTTCCCGGTCGATGGTGATGCAGAACGGCGTCAGCCCCTGGCGTCGGGCCTCCAGCACCGCCTGGCGCGTGTCCTCGACACCGTAGCGACCCTCGTAGAGATCCAGGTCATTGGGCTTGCCGTCACTGATCAACAGCAACAGCTTGCGCCGCCGCTTGCATCCCGCCATGCGCTGGGTAGCCTGGCGGATCGCCGCACCCATGCGCGTGTAATAACCGGGCTTGAGCCCCTGGATCCGACCCCGGGTCTGGTCGTCGTAGCGCTGGTTGAAGGCCTTGAGCTCATGCATCCGCACGTTCTGCCGGCGCAAGGAGGAAAACCCGTACAAGGCAAAATCATCCCCCAGTACCGACAAGGTTTCACCGAACAGCAACAGACTGTCGCGGATCACATCGATGACCCGGTGCTCGTCATTGAGGTGGGCGTCGGTGGACATCGACAGGTCGGCTAATAGCAGGCAGGCCAGGTCGCGGCGAGTCTGGCGCTGATCCATGAACAGCCCGCGTTCGCTGCATTGACCGTGCTGGCGCTCGACATGGAAATCCAGCCAGGCCTGCAGATCCAGTTCACAGCCCTGGGTCTGCTGGCGCAGCCATTGGCGATCATTGCGCAAGTGTTCGAACTGGCGACGCAAGCGCTGGGCCGGGCCTCGCAGGCGTGAGGGCAATGGCTGGGGTTCACAGTCGCGCGGGATGAAGGTTTGCACGCTGACGAAATCGTCCTTCAGGCGCTGCTTGCGGTAGTCCCATTCCGGCAACAGGATGCCTTCGCCGAGCGGCACGTCATCGACATCCGCCGGTGGCAAGTCCAGGTGGAGTTTCAAGCCGCCGCCCTTGCGCAAGCGCGTGCGGGAAAGGGTCAGTTGATCGAGGTCTTCAGCGACGCGGGCGGCGTCCGGGTCTTCGCTGTCGTCCGACCAGCGATCCAGGTCGACGTGCTCGGTCCAGCTGAACAGGTTTTCCAGGCGCACGATCAGCAGGCCACCGTCGCGGGTGGTGTCGTCGATGCGTTCGGCGCGCTTGCGACCGCCCTGCTGTTCGCCGGGCGGCGTCGCCAAATATTGCTCGGATTCTTCGAGGTCGGCGGATTGCGGATCGGCCAGATGTTGCGGTGGATAGAGCCACAACGGCAACGGCCAGGCCGCCCGCTCGCTGCGGGGGAAATGCTCGACACTGCCCGGCTCGCGCAAGGCTTGGCACAACGCGCGCTCGAGGGCGGCTTCGGCGGGATTCAATGAATCCGGATCAGGGCGCAAGGACAGGTGCGCCTCCACCAATCGCCGGTAACGAGGTCGCAGCGCCGGGTAGCGCTTCAACACCGCCAGGGTCCAGCGCTGGTTGTCCCGCCCCCAATGCCGCATCGGTCCAGACTGCGCGGCCAGCAACGCCAGCCAGCGATACAGTTCTTCGTTGAGCCCGACATCGGGAAACGCCGCCAGGCTCGCCGGCAGCCGCAGGTTGTCGCCATCGCACCAGGCCAGCGGCACTTGCTTGCAGGTGCCGGCGATCTGCTGCAACAGGTTGCGTCGCAGCAGTAAATCCCGGTCGCTGACCGCTTCGACGCCCTGATGTCGGGCACCGCCCGTGGCGCGAAACAGCACCTGCAGCGAGCGTTGCCGTGGAATCAGCTCGACCCGCGCCTCGGGAAAATCGGCACTGGCCCGGCGCGTGATGAAACGGTGCCAGACACTGCCGACCCACTCTTCCAGCTCGAGGGTGAATGCCATGGTTACTCTCCTATCGACCCGACTGATTCGCACTGCTCTTGTGGCGAGGGAGCTTGCTCCCGCTTGGGTGCGAAGCGCCCATCAAAAAGGGTCTGCTGCGCCCGAGGCGTCGGACCGGCCCAGCGGGAGCAAGCTCCCTCGCCACAAAAACTCTCTCGCCACAGATTCAGTGGTGTCCTCTCAAGAAGGCACCACCGCCGCCGGTGCCCGCAGCGCCCCGTCGAACGGTGCCCGTAGGAGCTGCCGAGCGAAGCGAGGCTGCGATCTTTCCCGTCACACTTGAATCTCAAGCGTCACGGAAAAATCAAGATCAAAAGATCGCAGCCTTCGGCAGCTCCTACGAAGGCACCACCGCCGCCGGTGCCCGCAGCGCCGCGCGACCACGCTGGCGGAAGCTCAGCAAGTAGCACAACAACCCGGCCAGGAACCCAAGGCCGCTGACCAGTCGCGCCCAGAACAGCGGCTTCAGGTGGTCGACCGTCGCCATGAACGGCAAGGCACTGCCATCCGTCATCCAGCGTTGCAGCCACACCTGCACGACACCGGCTGCAGTGAGGAACAAAGTGATCATCACCATCGACAAGGTCATCAGCCAGAAGCCCCAGATCTCCAGCCGCTGGGAACGTTCGTCCGCCGCTTCACCCAAGCCGCGCAAGCGTGGCATGGCGTAGCTGATCAGCGTCATCACGATCATCGCGTAGGCGCCGTAGAAGGCCAGGTGACCGTGGGCCGCGGTCAGTTGCGAACCGTGGGTGTAGTAGTTGACCGGGGCCAGGGTATGGAGGAATCCCCAGACGCCAGCGCCGAAGAACGCGGTGACCGTGGTGCCCTTGGCCCACAACGTAGCGGCGCGGTTCGGGTGATGCCGACGACGGTTTTTCACCATGCTGAAGGCGAACACCACCATCGCCAGGAACGGCAACGGTTCCATCGCCGAGAAGATCGAGCCGACCCACAACCAGACCTCGGGCGCGCCGATCCAGAAGAAGTGGTGACCGGTGCCGATGATCCCGGTGATCAGCGCCATGGCGATGATCACGTACAGCCACTTCTCCACCACTTCCCGGTCCACGCCGGTGATCTTGATCAGGACGAAGGCGAGCATCGAACCCATGATCAATTCCCACACGCCTTCCACCCAAAGATGCACCACCCACCACCAGTAATACTTGTCGCGGGCGAGGTTTTCCGGGTTGTAGAAGGAGAACAGGAAGAACACCGCCAGGCCGATCAGCCCGGTCATCATCACCATGCTGACGGTGGTCTTGCGACCTTTGAGCATGGTCATGCCGATGTTGTAGAGAAAGCCCAGGCACACCACCACGATGCCCATCTTGGTGATCGTCGGTTGTTCCAGGAACTCGCGGCCCATGGTCGGCAGCAGGTCATTGCCGGTGTACTTCGCCAGCGTCGCATAAGGCACCGAGAGGTAGCCCAGGATCGTCGCCACACCCGCGGCGGCAAAGACCCAGAACAGCAACAGCGCCAGTTTCGGGCTGTGCAGCTCGCGATCGGCCTCCTCCGGTATCAGGTAATACGCCGCGCCCATGAAGCCGAACAGCAGCCAGACGATCAGCAGGTTGGTGTGGACCATGCGGGCCACGTTGAAAGGAATCAGCGGGAACAGGAAATCGCCGACCACGTATTGCAAACCCATGATCAAACCGAACAGCACCTGCCCGAGGAACAGCATCAGGGCAAACACGAAATAAGGTTTGGCGACGGCCTGCGAGGCGAATTTCAGATGCGGATTAGCCATGCTCATCTCTCAGCCCTCCTTGTTTGGCGGCCAGCCATTGGTGTTGATTTTCGAGCTCCACTTGAGGAACTCGGCGATGTCGTCGACCTCCTGCTCGCTCAGGTTGAACTGCGGCATGGCCCGACGACCGGGGACGTTCAGCGGTTGCATCTTCATCCACGCCTGGAGAAACGGCTTGAACGCCTCCTCGCCCCCGCGCCGATTCACCACGTTGCCCAGCTCCGGCGCGAAATACGCGCCCTCGCCCAGCAGCGTGTGGCAGCCGATGCAGTTGTTGCGCTCCCAGACGCCTTTGCCGCGTATCACCGACTCCGTCAACTGCGCCTGGTTGCTGCGCTCCGGAAAGGTCTGTTCCGTGTGGTAGGTCAGGGCCAGGAATATCAGGAAGAAGAAGATGCTTCCCCCGAAGTAGATATTCCTGGCCATGCCTTTGGTGAAGGTATCTGACATGGTCACTTCCTCATTGCTTGGCGTGCCCATTCTAGGAAGCGAGGGGTCCGGAACCGCTTGATGGCGATCAAGAATCTCCGATGGTTTTGGTGGGTTGTTGTTGGCGGGAATGGGCTTGGAGGGTTTGTGGCCTACAGCGCGGAGTGATGGATCCTTCGGAAATTTCCCAAAATTGTAAAAGCGAGGTGGTGTTGGTGGAGTAAGGCGTTGGGGTGGGGCAGGCTCGCTTCTGACTTAAGGACTAATCCGTGCACCCGAGTTCAGGCGCCCTACCGCCCTGATGACGGTCTCGAATAAAAAGGAAGAAACTCACCCATGAATTTGCCAGAGATCGTGGTACCCATTTGCTTAAAGTACACCAACGAAGCCGTCTGCACCCCGCCGTGGTACGTCCACAACACTGAATACCATCCGGTGGCGGCCAGCTATCAAGCGCTGGTCAATGGCGAGGAAACCTTCACCGCCGTGCACCAGGCCATTGCCCAGGCCCAA
>NZ_JAOSHO010000162.1 GCF_025917275.1 Pseudomonas agronomica
CGGCAGCTCCTACGCAGCTCCCACGCAGCGCCTACAGACAGTCCAGCGGGAGCAAGCTCCGTCACCACAAAAGCATCGTCGCCACAAAATCCCGTCAGGCCGTCGCCGCGACACCCTCCGGTAGCACCTCAGTGCTCATCCCCTCCTTCATCCGCTTGGCATCGCGCACAAAGCAGCGAGACGCCAGGAACAGGAACACCATGGTCAGCAGCAGCGCCACCGGAATCAGGTACATCGCGTCATGCAGGCCGATGGCCTTGAACGCTTCGGTCATCTGGTCGACACCGGCGGCCGTCATGGCCGTGCGGGCGAAGTAGTCGGACAAGCCACCCACCACCACCGGCCCCAGGCCACCGCCGAGCAGATACAGACCAGCAAAGTACAAGGCCATCGCCGTGGCGCGCAGGCGCGGCTCCACCACGTCCTGGATCGCGGTGTAGACGCAGGTGTAGAAGTTATAGGCAAACAACCAGCCAACGCTGAACACCGCCACGAACACGCCGATCTCGATGCGCCCTGCATGCAGGGCCCACGCCGTGGTGACGGTGGAAATCGCCAGGCTGAACGCTGCAAACAGCAGGCGACCGTTGGGCACGCGCTGGTGAATCTTGTCAGCGACCCAACCGCCCAAGGTGAGACCGAACAATCCGGTTACGCCGACCATAATGCCGGTGGCCACGGCCGCCTCGTGCAGCGGCATCGCGAAATAACGCTGCAACATCGGCACCAGGAACGAGTTGCAGGCATAAGTCGCGAAGTTGAAGCAAAGCCCCGCCAGCACCAGCCAGAGAAAGGTCGGAATCGCCAGCACCCGGCGAACCGGTTTATCAATCTTTTCCTGGGACACCTGCACGGTTTCGGCGGCGCCGCGCTTGGGCTCCTTGATAAAAAACATGAACACCGCCAGCACCAGCCCCGGCACCGCAGCGATGAAGAACGGTGCACGCCAACTGTCGAACGCCTTGACCATCGCGCCAATGGTGAAGAATGCCAGCAGCAGGCCCAACGGCAGGCCCAGCATGAAGATGCCCATCGCCCGAGCCCGGCGGTGAGCCGGGAACAGATCGCCAATCAGCGAATTCGCCGCCGGTGCATAACTCGCCTCACCGATGCCCACGCCCATGCGCACCAGCAGGAACGCCCAGAAACTGCCCACTAGGCCATTCACCGCCGTCAGCCCACTCCAGGCCGCCAGGCCCCAGCCCATCAACTTGCTGCGCGAGCCGGTATCGGCCATGCGCCCCAGCGGCAAGCCGGCAATGGCGTAGACGATGGTGAACGCGGTGCCGATGATGCCGATCTGGAAGTCGCTGAGGCTCCATTCCATGCGGATCGGTTCGATGATGATCGCCGGGATGGTGCGGTCGAAGAAGTTGAACAGGTTGGCCAGGAACAACAGGAACAGAATGCGCCAGGCATTCGCCGCTTGGGTCGAGTTCTGCATGGGTCCGTCTCTTTTATTGTTATGGGCGAGGCTTCCGAGCCCGGAGTCTGCAATCTAGACAGCGATGCGCAGGCTGTCTCCAATCATTCGCCTGGCTGATACCCGACCATGGCGCCGGGCATGTTTCATGACGGCGGTCAATTTCCTGTAACAATTGCCATCATTTCGCCTGTTTTCGATTAAAGAACGCCGTGGCATGGCCGATCCAACATGATCAGGAATAGATTCTCCCCGAGCGCTGCTCAGGCTGCAGCCCTGGACGCTTGGGCCGACATTCGCGCCATTCAAGGACGCGAGCTCCCATCCGCGACGGTTCGTCGAAGAAATCGACGAACCAACCAGTTCAGGCATACGGCGCACAATGACTTCCAAAAAAACAGCCACTGCGGTTTCCGATCTGACCCTGAGCCCGGCCGCCAACGGCCCTGAAGCCTCGACGCTGTCGAGCAGCTCGCGATCCCTCGCAACCCAGCAATACCTGTATTTCACCGAGACCAACACCGACCGCATCCTCGACAACCTCGACGGCCTGCGTGATGCCGTGTTCCCGCGCCCGCCGCACCTGGTGGATGACGAGAGCGAACGCGGCCAGCAGGAATTTCCGTCGGTGTGCCTGATCGGCCTGGGGCGCTGCGGTTCCAACATCGCGCTGGACGTGGCGGAGCTGGTCTACAACGCCCGCAAGTTCTACCTCAACGAATTCAACGCCGAAGACAAGAACTACGGCGACAAGGGCTATCGCCCGGCGCAATGGATGCGCAACCTGCGCCTGGGCACCAGCAAGGCCAGCAAACCGGTGTTCCTGGTGGAACCGCTAGTCATGCTGGGCGACCTGGACAAGGACATCGCCGGGCGCATCCGCTTCTCGCGCAAGGGCGAAAAAAGCGGCTTCCTGCGCGACTACAGCAAGATGAAAATCATGGACCTGTCGGAAGTCCATGCCGGCGGCGCCGGTAACGCGCCGATCCTCGGCCAGTACCTGGCGAAGATCATCCTGAACAAGGACACCCAGCGCTTCTCCAGCCCAGACTGGAAAATGATCCACTCGTACCTGATCGACAGCTGCGGCATCAAGGCCAACCAGTCGCGCCTGTATTTCTCGATCTTCAGCGCCGGCGGCGGTACCGGTTCGGGCATGGCCTCGGAGTTCGGCCTGGCCCAGCAGTACTCGTACATGAACAAGACGTTCGACACCAAGCCGATGGACGAACACGACAGCAAGAGCGGCCACTCCTTCGTTTTCGAGCCGATCTTCACCAGCGGCATCTGCGTACTGCCGAACATTTCCGATCACCGCAGCGAGATGTCCGAAGCATTGCACATCAACGCCGGACGGCTGTTGTGCAAATATCTCTCGGAAGAATGGGATTTCTCGTACAACTTCGCCAACGAAGACAGCAGCGAAGCGAGCGTCATGGGCCGTATCCGCCCATGGAACGCGATGATGCTGATCTCCAACGACATCATGCGCTACGCCGAAGAAAGCGATGACGGCAACATCCAGAACATTGATGTCAATGCCATGGAAAAGCACGCCAACCAGTACATTTCCCAGCAAATCTTCAACATCCTGACGGCCCAGGCCGTAACGACCGACTACGACCAGAACTACTTCCGTCGCGCCGGCATCGACATCGGCGAAACCATTCGCCTGGACGCCAACGACCTGTTCATGAGCCTGGCCGGTCCGGTGGCGATTGCCTACGCCGAGTCCGTCGTCCCGGAAACCCCGGCGCCGAGCGGCGACAAGTTCAAGGTGTTCGAGAAAGAACCGCCGCGCCTGAACATTGACGACCTGTTCTTCCGCTCCATCGACCTGCCGCATTTCAACAAGGTCACCCAGGCCATCGAAGGCATCAGCCTGCTGCCCATCGAGTCCAAGCGCTACCGGGCCTCGCTTGAGCAATACAAGAATTCCGGCTACGACGCCGCCGCCCTGCACGACCTGCATTTCTTCAAGAACTGCTCGTCGGTGGTGTCGATTGTCTCGTTGCCCAAGGACTACAAGCTGTCCTACATGGACCTGAACCGGCTCAAGACCCACCTCAACAGCCTGTTCCCCAACACCACGCTCAAGCGCTACGCCCTGGTGATCGGCGCCTCGGCCAACCTGTCGCTGACCACCCTGATCGCCAAGAGCCCGTGCCTGTCGGACGATTTCCTGACGCTGATCGTGGCGTTCATCAAGCGCTGCTTCGCCCGTACGCCGTACCGCTTCGACGAGACCCTCGACAACTCGATCCTGGACTTCATCATCAACGAAGAATTCGACGAGGCACGCATCGATGACTTGCTCAACGAATTCGAGAACCCAGCGAAGATCCTCGACACCAACTGGTACGCGATCAAGCCGATGTACGAGAAGAAGTACCGCGAGCTGATCAACGACAAGGAGAAGTTCGTCTCGATCAATGACATTCGCCTGTCGCGCGATTGCGTGAAGAAGTCCATCAAGTATCTGCGCGAGATCTACCGTCACCGGATCGGCAAGACCAAGGTTATTTCGCTTAATAACCATACGGGCAGGACTTATTGAGGCTGGCTTGAGACCGAGTCGCCCCAAATCGCGAGCAAGCTCGCTCCCACAATGGGCCTGTGTTCACAAAGCTTGTGGGAGCGAGCTTGCTCGCGATAGCGGCCTTGAATATCTCCCCCAGAACAACACCCAGAAACAATTGAGCAGCCAAAAGGCTGCCCAATAAACTGTTCCCGTTACGTATACGTCACCCTCCCCTGTGGCGTTTCGCCACGGCAGGCTGACATCACGCTACTCACCTACACACTTTCGACCATAGCAAAGCGCGAACCAACTTGGTGCACCGATCAATTCGACGCCCTTTCCTGGATCATGATCCACGGTGAAACCACCACCGCCCAAAGCTGCGGATCGCGCTCCAGAAAATCCAGCGCCCGCGTTTCAGACAGCTTGGCGACCTGCCCGGCGCCCAGCCAGGCGGCGACTTTGGTACCTTCGTCCTGGGCCACGGCCTCGGCGGCTGCGATCAGATCCAGTGCCGGATCGACCCACAATAGGGCACCCTTGGCAAAGAACGGCTCCAGCTCTTTCCAGGTAATAGATGCGGTTTCACCGAGCAATTTGGCATAGAGGGTGCTAGGTTCTTGATTCATGGGAGCTGTCCGGAAAAGAAATCGGCGCGAATGATAACGTCGGTGGTCTGGCAGAAAAACCCGGTTGCAATTGCAGCACCGATTGAAAAGCGCAGCAAAGCCAAGGATTGCCGATTTGACCGGACAAACCCCGCCGCGAATCTGTCTTTTTCTTTCAATAAAGCGACACCCTCAGGTTTTGCCCCCAAGCGCCAGCTTCCCTTGCCAACAATCGGCGCTCTACACTGTACCGGTACAGTTGCCGGGGGCATTTTCCGCGAGGATATCCAAGATATCTGACCCGGTTCTGCTGCTACGGCGCCAGGACTATAAAAACTACAACAGCATGAGTGGAGCACTATGACTAAGGCTACTAAGCAGATTTCCAAACTGTTTGCCGCTATGGTTCTGGCCGGGGTTGCCAGCCATTCGTTTGCCGCCGACACCATCAAGATCGGCATCGCCGGCCCGAAAACCGGCCCTGTAGCCCAATACGGCGACATGCAGTTCAGTGGCGCGAAAATGGCCATCGAGCAGATCAACGCCAAGGGCGGCGTCGACGGCAAGAAGCTTGAAGCCGTTGAATACGATGACGCCTGTGATCCGAAACAAGCGGTCGCGGTCGCGAACAAGGTCGTCAACGACGGCGTCAAGTTCGTGGTCGGCCACCTGTGCTCCAGCTCTACCCAGCCCGCTTCGGACATCTACGAAGACGAAGGCGTGATCATGATCACTCCAGCGGCGACCAGCCCGGACATCACCGCCCGTGGCTACAAGATGATTTTCCGCACCATCGGCCTGGACAGCGCCCAAGGCCCTGCGGCCGGCAACTACATCGCCGACCACGTCAAGCCGAAGATCGTTGCGGTCCTGCACGACAAGCAGCAGTACGGTGAAGGCATCGCCAGCGCAGTGAAGAAAACCCTCGAAGGCAAAGGCGTGAAAGTGGCCGTCTTCGAAGGCGTGAACGCCGGCGACAAGGACTTCTCCTCGATGATCGCCAAGCTCAAGCAAGCCAACGTCGACTTCGTCTACTACGGCGGCTACCACCCGGAGCTGGGCCTGATCTTGCGTCAAGCCCAGGAAAAAGGCCTGAAAGCCAAGTTCATGGGGCCGGAAGGCGTGGGTAACGACTCGATCACCCAGATCGCCAAGGATGCGTCAGAAGGCCTGCTGGTGACCTTGCCGAAATCCTTCGACCAGGACCCTGCCAACGTTGCCCTGGCGGACGCGTTCAAGGCCAAGAAGGAAGACCCGAGCGGCCCGTTCGTGTTCCCGTCCTACTCGGCTGTAGAAGTGATCGCCGAAGGTATCAAGGCGGCCAAGTCCGAAGACGCCTCCAAAGTGGCTGAAGCCATTCACAAAGGCTCCTTCAAGACCCCGACCGGCGACCTGAGCTTCGACGCCAAGGGCGACCTGAAGGACTTCAAGTTCGTGGTCTACGAGTGGCACAACGGCAAGCCTAAAACTGAAGTATCGCCTCAGTAAGGCCTGGCCTGACTGACTGCCAATAAAGCCCACGGCGTGCCGTGGGCTTTGTTTTAAATGTATTGGGCCGCGCTGGCGTGATCCGCCAGTCTCCCCACCTGAAAATCTCAAAACCGTCATCAGCGGTTCGCTGGCAAACCTCGTGTTCGAAGTGGATGAAGATCCACGGGGCCCGGGCGGGAAAATGACTCCACCAGTGAAATGCGTATCAGGTTTTTAGGAGCGCTGTAATGCCTGACATCTATCACTTCTTCCAGCAGCTGGTTAACGGCCTGACCGTTGGCAGCACGTATGCCCTGATCGCCATCGGCTATACGATGGTCTACGGCATCATTGGAATGATCAACTTCGCCCACGGCGAGGTGTACATGATCGGCTCCTACGTGGCGTTCATCGCCATCGCCGGGCTGGCCATGATGGGACTCGACAGTGTCCCGCTGTTGATGACCGCGGCTTTCATCGCGAGCATCGTGGTCACCAGTGCCTATGGCTACAGCATCGAACGGATCGCCTATCGCCCGTTGCGCGGCAGCAACCGTCTGATCCCGCTGATTTCCGCCATTGGTATGTCGATCTTCCTGCAGAACACGGTTCTGCTTTCGCAAGACTCCAAGGACAAAGCAATCCCCAACCTGATTCCGGGCAACTTCGCCATCGGGCCAGGTGGGGCACATGAAGTGCTGATTTCCTACATGCAAATCGTGGTGTTCGTGGTGACCCTGGTCGCCATGCTCGGCCTGACGCTGTTCATCTCCCGTTCCCGCCTGGGCCGCGCCTGCCGCGCCTGTGCCGAGGACATCAAGATGGCCAACCTGCTGGGCATCAACACCAACAACATCATCGCCCTGACCTTCGTCATCGGTGCCGCCCTGGCGGCCATCGCCGCGGTGCTGTTGAGCATGCAATACGGTGTGATCAACCCCAACGCCGGCTTCCTCGTCGGTCTGAAAGCCTTCACCGCCGCGGTACTGGGCGGCATCGGCAGCATCCCCGGCGCGATGCTCGGCGGGTTGGTGCTGGGCGTGGCGGAAGCCTTTGGCGCCGACATTTTCGGCGATCAGTACAAGGACGTCGTGGCGTTCGGCTTGTTGGTTCTGGTTCTGTTATTCCGGCCGACCGGCATCCTGGGCCGTCCGGAGGTTGAGAAAGTATGACTAGGCATCTCAAATCGGCGCTCTTCAGCGCCCTGCTGGTCTGGGCCGTGGCCTACCCGGTACTCGGTCTCAAACTGACCATCGTCGGCATCAACCTGGAAGTGCACGGCACCAGCCCGGCCATCCTCGCGACCATCGTCGCCTGCTCGGTGCTGATGTTCCTGCGGGTGCTGTTCAGCACCCAGATCAGTGCCGCGTGGAAGGCTTCGCCCGGCGTGCCGGTGATCCCGGCCAAGGCCAGCAACTTCCTGACCCTGCCGTCGACCCAGCGCTGGATCGTGCTGGGCCTGATCGTCGTGGCATTCATATGGCCGTTCTTCGGCTCCCGCGGCGCGGTGGACATCGCCACGCTGATCCTGATCTACGTGATGCTCGGCCTGGGCCTGAACATCGTCGTAGGCCTGGCCGGCCTGCTGGACCTGGGCTACGTCGGCTTCTACGCCGTCGGCGCCTACAGCTACGCGCTGCTGTCGCACTACTTCGGCCTGAGCTTCTGGATCTGCCTGCCGATCGCCGGGATGATGGCCGCCACCTTCGGTTTCCTGCTGGGGTTCCCGGTCCTGCGTTTGCGCGGTGACTACCTGGCGATCGTGACCCTGGGCTTCGGCGAGATCATCCGCCTGTTCCTGCGCAACCTGACCGACATCACCGGTGGTCCGAACGGCATCAGCAACATCGAGAAACCGACGTTCTTCGGCCTGACCTTCGAGCGCAAGGCCGCCGAAGGCCTGCAGACCTTCCACGAGTACTTCGGCCTGGAATACAACTCGATCAACAAGGTGATCTTCCTTTACCTGGTTGCCCTGTTGCTGGCCCTGGCCGCGTTGTTCGTCATCAACCGCCTGCTGCGCATGCCGATCGGCCGTGCGTGGGAAGCGCTGCGCGAAGACGAAATCGCCTGCCGTGCGCTGGGTCTCAACCCGACCGTGATCAAGCTGTCGGCGTTTACCCTGGGCGCTGCGTTCGCCGGTTTCGCCGGTAGCTTCTTCGCCGCTCGCCAAGGCCTGGTGACGCCCGAGTCCTTCACCTTCATCGAGTCGGCGATCATCCTTGCCATCGTCGTGCTGGGCGGGATGGGCTCGCAGTTGGGCGTGATCCTGGCGGCGATCGTGATGATCCTGCTCCCCGAAATGATGCGTGAATTCAGTGAATACCGCATGTTGATGTTCGGCGCCTTGATGGTGCTGATGATGATCTGGCGTCCTCAAGGTCTGCTGCCTATGCAACGCCCACACATGGAGCTGCGCAAATGAGCCGCGAGATCCTCAAGGTTGAAAACTTAAGCATGCGCTTCGGCGGCTTGCTGGCGGTCAATGGCGTGGCCCTGACCGTCAAGGAGAAACAAGTGGTTGCCTTGATCGGGCCGAACGGCGCGGGCAAGACCACGGTGTTCAACTGCCTGACCGGGTTCTACCAGCCCACCGGCGGCACCATCCTGCTGGATGGCGAGCCGATCCAGGGCCTGCCCGGCCACCACATCGCTCGCAAGGGCGTGGTGCGGACCTTCCAGAACGTACGGCTGTTCAAGGACATGACGGCGGTCGAGAACCTGCTGATCGCCCAGCACCGTCACTTGAACACCAACTTCTTTGCCGGCCTGTTCAAGACCCCGTCGTTCCGCAAGAGCGAACGCGAGGCCATGGAGTACGCCGAGTATTGGCTGGACAAGGTCAACCTCACCGAGTTCGCCAACCGTACCGCCGGCACCCTGGCCTACGGTCAGCAACGGCGCCTGGAAATCGCCCGCTGCATGATGACCCGTCCGCGGATCCTCATGCTCGACGAACCGGCCGCTGGCCTGAACCCGAAGGAGACCGAAGACCTGAAGGCGTTGATCAGCGTGTTGCGCGAGGAGCACAACGTCACCGTGCTGCTGATCGAGCACGACATGAAGCTGGTCATGAGCATTTCCGACCACATCGTCGTGATCAACCAGGGCACGCCCCTGGCCGACGGCACACCGGAAGAGATCCGCGACAATCCTGAAGTGATCAAAGCCTACCTGGGGGAAGCGTAAATGCTGCAGTTCGAAAACGTTTCCACCTTCTACGGCAAGATCCAGGCGCTTCACAGCGTCAACGTCGAGGTCCGCCAGGGCGAAATCGTCACGCTGATCGGTGCCAACGGCGCCGGCAAGTCCACGCTGCTGATGACGCTCTGCGGTTCGCCCCAGGCCCACAGCGGCAGCATCCGCTACATGGGTGAGGAATTGGTGGGCCAGGACTCGGCGCGCATCATGCGCAAGAGCATCGCGGTGGTGCCGGAGGGTCGTCGGGTATTTGCCCGGCTGACCGTGGAAGAAAACCTCGCCATGGGCGGATTTTTCACCGACAAGGGCGACTATCAGGAACAGATGGACAAGGTGCTGCACCTTTTCCCACGCCTGAAAGAGCGTTTTACCCAGCGCGGCGGCACTATGTCCGGCGGCGAGCAGCAAATGCTCGCCATCGGCCGTGCGCTGATGAGCAAGCCCAAGCTGCTACTGCTCGACGAGCCGTCCCTGGGCCTGGCGCCGATCATCATCCAGCAGATCTTCGACATCATCGAACAACTGCGCAAGGATGGCGTGACGGTGTTCCTGGTGGAGCAGAACGCCAACCAGGCGCTGAAAATCGCCGACCGAGCGTACGTGCTGGAGAACGGTCGCGTGGTGATGCAAGGCACCGGTGAAGCGCTGCTGACCGACCCGAAAGTGCGCGAGGCGTACCTGGGGGGTTGAATCTCTCGCAATAAAAAAACGGCCTTCGGGCCGTTTTTTTTTCGCCCAGATCGCAAGTGGGCACCCCTTGTGGCGAGGGGATTTATCC
>NZ_JAOSHO010000163.1 GCF_025917275.1 Pseudomonas agronomica
AGCAAGCTCCCTCGCCACAAAAGCCTCCTCGCCACATGTCTTTTTCAATATGCAGAGCTGGTCAGTCACTGCTTGTCCTCATCGCCAGCCGGCACCGCCGGCAAGGTGAACCCCGACACCGAGCGGCGCAGTTGGCTGGCCATTTTCGCCAGGTTGCCGATGCTCTCTGCCGTGGCCGTGGAGCCCGAAGACGTTTGCGAGGTGATCTGCTGGATCACGTTCATGGTCAAGGATATCTGCCCCGCCGAGGTGGTCTGTTGCTGCGCCGCGTTGGAGATACTCTGGATCAACGCCGCGAGGGTCTTGGACACGCCTTCGATTTCTTCCAGGGCGACGCCGGCATCCTGGGCCAGCCGGGCGCCGCGCACCACTTCGGTGGTGGTCTGTTCCATGGAAATCACCGCCTCGTTGGTATCGGCCTGGATCGCCCGCACCAGCGTCTCGATCTGTCGCGTCGCCGCTGAAGAACGCTCCGCCAGCCGCTGCACTTCATCGGCCACCACCGCAAAGCCGCGCCCGGCATCGCCGGCCATGGACGCCTGGATCGCAGCGTTGAGCGCCAGGATGTTGGTCTGGTCGGCGATGTCGTCGATCAGGCTGACAATGTCGCCAATTTCCTGGGACGACTCGCCCAGGCGCTTGATGCGCTTGGCGGTGTCCTGGATCTGCTCGCGAATGTTGTCCATGCCATGAATGGTGTTGTGCACCACCTCGTTGCCCTTGTTGGCGATCTCCACGGACCGCTCGGCCACCGCCGACGATTCGGCGGCATTGGCCGACACCTGGTCGATGGATTGGGCCATTTCATTGATTGAAGTCGAAGCTTCGGAAATTTGCTGGGCCTGGTGTTCGGACGCCTGGGCCAAATGCATCGCCGTGGCCTGGGTTTCCTGCACCGCGGCGGCCACCTGGCCGGCGGTGAGGTTGATCGTCGCCACCAGGTCGCGCAGTTGGTCCACCGAATAATTGATGGAATCGGCGATGGTCCCGGTGAAATCCTCGGTGACCGAGGCGGTGACGGTCAGGTCGCCGTCGGCCAGGTCTTCGATCTCGTCCAGCAAGCGCATGATCGCGTTCTGGTTGCGCTCGTTCTTCTCTGCCGTTTCGCGCAACTGACGGTTGGTTTCGCGGACCATCACCAGGCCGATGAGGATGATCGACGTCAGCGCCAGCAGGCCCAGCACATAGCCGCCGATGGTGTTGACGGACCGTCCTCCCGCCAGGTTTTCGAAGGCCGAAGCCAGGTGCGAGGCTTCATCCAGCAAGGTTTGCGAAAGGTTGAAGATGTTGCCCGCCGATTCACGGACCTTGAACAGTTCCGGGGAGGTCTCGAGGATTTCATCCACAGAGCCCGAGACGAACTCGAACAGCTCACTGATCTCGCTCAGGCGCGCCCGGGCATCGCGGTCCTGCACCTGGGAAATCTTCAGGGTCGGGTCGCCTTGCAGCATGCCGTTGAGCACCTGGCCGAACCGCGCGGCATCACGACCGAACGTATCGGCGGCCTGGCTGGCGTTCTCGTCCCCCGCCAACACGGTATTCACCGCGCCGAGAATCCGCTCGGCCAACAGGGACTGTCGCTGGGCCATGGCCACCTGGGCGGCCGGCGCGCCACGTTGCAGGAGGATTTCGACGACTTTCTCGTACTCGACTTGCAGTTGCGGCACGGTTTCGGCCAGCGTCGCCGCGACCTGATGCAGCGACAAGACGGTTTGTTCGCTGGAAAGAATGGCATCGGTGTTCTTGAGCAGGCGCTCCCAGTCCAGCTGCACGGCACGCATCTGCGGACGCAGGGTGGCGGGCGCGGGCGGCAGGCCGGTGACCGGATCGCCCTGCTTCAGGTAACCCCAGCGCTGGGCGAAATCGTTGCGCGCATCGCTCAGCAATTTGAACGCGGCGGCCTTGCCGGCGGCGGCCTCGGTGGCGTTCTTGGCGATGCGCTGGGACAACACGCGCAACTCACCGGCATGGCCGATGTATTGCTTGTCATAGGTGGACTGGATGTTGAGGTACGCGAAGTTGGCGAACAACAGCATGATGAAGACAATCAACGCGACGAACAGCACGATGATCTGCGAACGACTGCGCGACGCTTCCAGTGGCTTGCCTGTTTTTGCTTTGATCATCGGTTCTCGCCTGTCCCCAAAACCCCAAACCACCGCCATTCAAATGTGGGAGCGAGCTTGCTCGCGATAGCGCCAGTGCAGTCAACATTGATGCAAGCTGTACCGCCGCTATCGCGAGCAAGCTCGCTCCCACAGGGGCCGCGCTGCGGCCTGTTAAACCGCCACATCCATGAACCCCGGCGACCGCGCCAGGGCAAACGGACTGAACACCTGCCACTGCCGCTCGCCCTCGAACCGGCCCTGGACGAAGGCCGTCTCCGGGCCATCGAGGTCGTTCGCCGAGGCCGGCGCCAAGCTGTCCCGGGCAAAATGCTGCAGGCCGAGCACCTCGTCCACCAGCAAACCGGCGAACACCTCTTCATGGTCCACCACCAGCACCCGCCGCTGCTTGCGCACGCTGGACAGGTCATGGCCGAAGAAGCCGCACAGGTCCATCAACGGCAGCAAACGCCCGCGCAGGTTAGCCACTCCGCGAACCCATGGCTTGACCCCGGGCAACGGCGTGTGACGCGGCTCGTGCAGCACTTCGCTGACTTCACCCATGGGCGCCACGAACCAGTGTTCGCCCAGGCGAAAGCCGATGCCGCTCCAGGTGTCGCGATGGACCGGTTGGGACGGGAGATCCGCGCCCAGCAACCGACAGCGCCGGTCGATCCGCAGCAACAGCTCGAAAGCGGTCAGGGACTGGCTCATGGCCGTGCGTTCAACCCAGTACTTTGTTCAGGGTAGCGATCAGGGTATCTTCATCCACCGGCTTGGTCAGGTAATCCCTTGCGCCCTGGCGGGTGCCCCAGACCTTGTCGGTTTCCTGGTCCTTGGTGGTAATGATGATCACCGGAATGTGCCCGGTGTCCGGGTCCTTGGTCAGTTGGCGAGTGGCCTGGAACCCGTTGAGGCCGGGCATGACGATATCCATCAAGACCGCGTCGGGTTTTTCCTGGCGGGCCAGTGCCACGCCATCGGCGCCGTTCTCAGCCTTGAGCACCTGATGGCCGTGCTTTTCCAACATGCCGGTCAGTTTGTACATTTCAGTCGGCGAATCATCGACGATCAGAACTCGTGCCATGGTGTTCCCCATTTATTCTGTAGACCTCGGGCCCGCAGGCCGAGCGTCATGAGTGTGCCTGGTGCGGCTGGACAGCGGCAAAGCCCGGGACATGGGCCTGTATCGCGCCCAGCAATTCTTCCTTGCTGAAAGGTTTGGTCAGAAACTGATCGGAGCCGACGATGCGCCCCTTGGCCTTGTCGAACAGGCCATCGCGGGACGACAGCATGATCACTGGCGTCGCCTTGAAGGCCCCGTTGTTCTTGATCAGGGCGCAGGTCTGGTAACCGTCCAGGCGCGGCATCATGATGTCGACAAAGATAATGCCTGGATGATGGTCGACGATCTTGGCCAGCGCATCGAAGCCGTCGACCGCCGTGATCACCTCGCAACCGACGTTGCGCAGCAGGGTTTCGGCGGTGCGGCGGATAGTCTTCGAGTCGTCGATGACCATGACCTTCAAGGCGCTGGGTTGCTGCTGCGTAGATTGCTCTGCCATTGCCACTGCGAACCGGTTTTTAACGCATAAGTGTGAACGACAGCGCAAACCCTTGATGTTCAAGGCCCGCACGTCACATGGCAGCCTTTTTAGCACAGTCTCCATCGCCGATCTATCAGCCGCTCGGCGTGGTGGTTTTTCCTTGACCGGCAATCGTCCGGGCGCCACTCTGACGCCACTTTTTCACGCCATTTGTGCCCATCGAAATTATGAGGAACCAAGCCATGAGCGTACGCGTCGGCATTGTCATGGACCCAATCGCCAGCATTTCCTACAAGAAGGATAGCTCGCTGGCCATGCTGCTGGCCGCTCAGAAGCGCGGCTGGGAACTGTTCTACATGGAGCAGCGCGACCTCTACCAGGCCGAAGGCCAGGCCCGGGCGCGGATGAAACCGCTGAAAGTCTTCGCCAACCCGGAGAAATGGTTCGAACTGGGCGAGGAAAGCGATGCACTGCTGAGCGACCTGGACGTGATCCTGATGCGCAAGGATCCGCCGTTCGACATGGAGTTCGTGTACTCCACCTATCTCCTGGAACAAGCTGAAAGCGCTGGCGTGCTGGTGGTCAACAAGCCGCAGAGCCTGCGCGACTGCAATGAAAAGCTGTTCGCCACGCTGTTCCCGCAGTGCACGCCGCCGACCATCGTCAGCCGTCGTCCGGACGTATTGCGTGAATTCGCCGATCATCACGGCGATGTCATCCTCAAGCCGCTGGACGGCATGGGCGGTTCTTCGATCTTTCGCCACACCGCCGGCCACCCGAACCTGTCGGTGATCCTGGAAACCCTGACCTTGCATGGCAAGCAGCAAATCATGATCCAGGGCTACCTGCCGGCCATCATCGATGGCGACAAACGCATCCTGATGATCGACGGCGAGCCCGTGGACTATTGCCTGGCGCGCATCCCGGCGGCCGGCGAAACCCGCGGCAACCTGGCGGCCGGTGGTCGTGGCGAAGCCCGTCCGCTGACCGACAAGGACCGCTGGATCGCCGCCCAGGTCGGCCCGACGTTGCGGGAAAAAGGCCTGCTGTTCGTCGGCCTGGACGTGATCGGCGAGCACTTGACGGAAATCAACGTCACCAGCCCGACTTGCATCCGCGAGATCGACAATGCCTTCGGCACCGACATCGGCGGGATGCTGATGGATGCCATCGAGAAGCAGCTGCAAGCGGCAAGTCACAAGCGACAAGTTTGATGCAGCTTGTCGCTTGCAGCTTGAGGCTTGAAGCTAAAAACCAACATTGCGTTATCATGCCCGGCCTGTGAAACCCGCGATGTTGGTTTTTTTGCCATGACACTCCCGTCCGATCTGCCCCTAGAGCTCGCCCATCGTGGCGTGCGCCCGGCTGATCGTCTCGGTTTTACCCTGTTCCTGGCGGCGCTGATCCACCTGGCCGTGCTGCTGGGCGTCGGGTTTGCCACGGTAGAACCCAAGCAGATCAGCCAGACCCTGGAAATTACCCTGGCGACGTTCAAGAGCGAGACCAAGCCCAGGAAGGCCGACTTTCTCGCCCAGGAAAACCAGCAAGGCAGCGGCACCCTGGAAAAGAAAGCGACTCCCAAAACCACCGAGATCGCACCATTCCAGGACAACAAAGTCCAGAAGATCACCCCACCGCCGGCCGCCAAGCCGGAGGTTCAGGAGACGGCGCCCAAGGCTGCCGTGACCACCGTGGCGCCGAAGCCGAAAAAGGCCCCGGTCAAGGAAGAGGTCAAGCCCGATCCGAAGCCCAAGGCACCGGAGCCGACCTTCGACAGTTCGCAACTTTCCAGCGACATCGCCAGCCTGGAAGCCGAGCTGGCCCAGGAGCAACAGCTGTACGCCAAGCGTCCGCGCATTCACCGCCTCAGTGCCGCTTCGACCATGCGCGACAAGGGCGCCTGGTACAAGGATGAGTGGCGCAAGAAGGTCGAGCGCATCGGCAACCTCAATTACCCCGAGGAAGCCCGGCGCAAACAGATCTATGGCAACCTGCGGCTAATGGTCTCGATCAACCGCGACGGCTCGCTGTACGAGGTGCTGGTGCTCGAATCCTCCGGCCAACCCCTGCTGGACCAGGCCGCCCAGCGGATCGTGCGCCTGGCCGCGCCGTTCGCGCCGTTCACCGGGGACCTGTCAGACATCGACCGCCTGGAAATCATCCGCACCTGGAAGTTTGCCCGGGGTGATCGGCTTTCCAGTAACTGACCTGCAGACAGTATCAATGCCCTGTGGGAGCGAGCTTGCTCGCGATGCGGTGTGTCAGTCGCCATCCATGCTGAATGATCAATGGCTATCGCGAGCAAGCTCGCTCCCACAGGGGATTGGTGACAGCCCCAAGCATTTCCCGGCTTGTCAGTTCGGCCCTGCCCCGCCACACTAGCGCCTATGAAAAACGTCAGCCCCACCTACCTCAAGCATCATTTCCTGATCGCCATGCCGCACATGGCCGATCCGAACTTTGCCCACACCTTGACCTACATCGTCGAGCACACGGCGAACGGGGCCATGGGATTGGTGGTCAACCGCCCGCAGGAGCTGAACCTGGCGGACATCCTTGAGCAATTGCGCCCCGAGGTCGAGCCGCCACTGCTGTGCCAGCATGTGCCGATTTTCATTGGCGGCCCGGTGCAGACCGATCGCGGTTTCGTGCTTCACCCCTCGGGTCCGAAGTTCCAGGCCACGGTGGACCTGGACGGCGTATCGCTGTCCACTTCCCAGGACGTGCTATTTGCCATCGCCGACGGCGTCGGTCCGCAAAAAAGCCTGATCGCCCTCGGCTATGCCGGCTGGGAACCCGGGCAACTGGAAGCCGAATTGGCCGACAACGCCTGGCTGACCTGCCCGTTCGACGCCGACATCCTCTTCAACACCAGCAGCGAATTGCGCCTGGAAGCGGCAGCCAGTCGGCTGGGTGTCAACCTCAGCCTGCTCACCAGCCAGGCGGGACACGCCTGATGGCCTTGCGCTTGCTGCTGGGCTTCGATTACGGCACCAAACAGATCGGCGTTGCGGTCGGCCAGGTCATTACCGGCCAGGCCCGCGAGCTGTGCACCTTGAAGGCGCAGAATGGCGTTCCGGACTGGAACCAGGTCGAAGCGCTGATCAAGGAATGGAAACCCGACGCCGTGGTGGTCGGCCTGCCGCTGAACATGGACGGCACGCCCAGCGACATGTGCCTGCGCGCCGAAAAGTTCGCCCGCCGGCTCAACGGCCGCTTCAACCTGCCCTTCTATACCCATGATGAGCGCCTGACGACCTTCGAGGCCAAGGGCGAACGCCTGGTGCGCGGCGGGCAAAAAGGCAGTTACCGCGACAACCCGGTGGACGCCATCGCCGCCGCCCTGCTGTTGCAGGGCTGGCTCGATGCCAATACCGCCCTGTTCGACACCTGATTTTTTGAAAGCGCCGCCAAGGCGCTTTCTTTTAGCGATAAACCGAGTCACGAGCACCGACCCGGAAACCTGAAGGAGCCAGCATGAGCCTGCCCAATCCTGCCGAACTGATCAGCCAGATGGCGATCCGTCTCACGGCGCACCTGGAACAACGCGGCATCAGCGAACCGCGCTACATCGGCATCCGCACTGGCGGCGTCTGGGTTGCCCAGGCCTTGCTCGATGAACTGGGCAGCGATTCGCCGCTGGGCACCCTGGACGTGTCCTTCTACCGCGACGACTTCAGCCAGAACGGCCTGCACCCGCAAGTGCGCCCCTCGGCCCTGCCATTCGAGATCGAAGGCCAGCACCTGGTGCTGATCGACGATGTGCTAATGAGCGGCCGGACCATCCGCGCCGCCATGAACGAACTGTTCGACTACGGCCGCCCGGCCAGCGTGACGCTGGTGTGCCTGCTGGACCTGGACGCCGCCGAGCTGCCGATCCGGCCGAACGTGGTCGGCGCGACGCTGTCGCTGGCCGCCCATGAGCGGGTCAAGCTCTCCGGGCCGTCGCCGCTGCAACTCGAACTGCAAGACCTTGCCCTTTAACTGCCCTTGTAAGAGTCCATCGCGATGACGCCTCTCGAAACCAAGCGCCCGCTGCAGCTCAACGATCAGGGCCAGCTGCGGCACTTCCTGTCCCTCGACGGCCTGCGCCGCGAGCTGCTGACAGAAATCCTCGACACCGCCGACTCGTTCCTCGAAGTTGGCGCCCGGGCGGTGAAGAAAGTCCCGTTGCTGCGCGGCAAGACCGTGTGCAACGTGTTCTTCGAAAACTCCACCCGCACCCGTACCACCTTCGAACTGGCGGCCCAGCGGCTGTCGGCGGACGTGATCACCCTCAACGTCTCCACGTCCTCGGCGAGCAAGGGTGAAACCCTGCTCGACACCCTGCGTAACCTCGAAGCCATGGCCGCCGACATGTTCGTCGTCCGCCACGGTGATTCCGGCGCAGCGCACTTCATTGCCGAACACGTCTGCCCGCAAGTAGCGATCATCAACGGCGGCGACGGCCGGCACGCGCACCCGACCCAGGGCATGCTCGACATGCTGACCATCCGTCGGCACAAGGGCAGCTTCGAGAACCTGTCGGTGGCCATCGTCGGCGACATCCTGCACTCCCGGGTAGCGCGCTCGAACATGCTGGCCCTCAAGACCCTCGGTTGCCCGGATATCCGCGTGATCGCACCGAAAACCCTGTTGCCCATCGGCGTCGAACAGTACGGCGTCAAGGTCTACACCGACATGACCGAAGGCCTGAAGGATGTGGACGTGGTGATCATGCTGCGCCTGCAACGCGAACGCATGACCGGCGGCCTGCTGCCGAGCGAAGGCGAGTTCTACCGCCTGTTCGGCCTGACCACCGCGCGACTGGCCGGGGCCAAGCCGGACGCCATCGTCATGCACCCGGGGCCGATCAACCGCGGCGTGGAGATCGAGTCGGCGGTCGCCGACGGGCCGCATTCGGTGATCCTCAACCAGGTGACCTACGGCATCGCCATCCGCATGGCCGTGCTGTCCATGGCCATGAGTGGGCAAACGGCCCAGCGCCAATTCGACCAGGAGAACGCCCAGTGAAGCTCAGCATTCTCGGCGCACGTGTGATCGATCCGGCCAGCGGCCTGGATCAAGTGACCGACATTCATATCGATGCCTGCAAGATCGTCGCCCTTGGCGCGGCGCCGGCAGGCTTCGCGGCGGTCGAGACCCTCGACGCCCAAGGCCTGGTCGCCGCCCCTGGCCTGGTGGACCTCAACGTCGCCCTGCGCGAACCGGGCTACAGCCGCAAAGGCAGCATCGTCAGCGAAACCCGCGCCGCCGCCGCCGGTGGTGTGACCAGCCTGTGCTGCCCACCGCAGACCAAACCGGTGCTGGACACCTCGGCCGTGGCTGAACTGATCCTTGACCGCGCCCGCGAAGCCGGCAACACCAAGGTTTTCCCGATTGGTGCACTGAGCAAAGGCCTCGATGGCGAGCAATTGGCCGAGCTGATTGCCCTGCGTGATGCCGGGTGCGTGGCGTTCGGCAATGGCCTGAACAGCTTCCGCAACACCCGTACGCTGTGTCGCGCACTGGAATATGCGGCGACTTTCGGCCTGACAGTCATCTTCAATTCACAGGATCACGACCTGGCCGAAGGCGGTCTCGCCCATGAAGGCCCTACCGCCAGCTTCCTCGGCCTGCCGGGCATCCCGGAAACCGCCGAGACCGTGGCCCTGGCCCGGGACCTGCTGCTGGTGGAACAAAGCGGCGTGCGCGCCCACTTCAGCCAACTGACCAGCGCCCGTGGCGCGGCACTGATCGCCCAGGCCCAGGCCCGTGGCTTGCCGGTGACCGCCGACGTGGCGCTTTATCAGTTGATCCTGACCGACGAAGCACTGATCGATTTCAACAGCGTCTATCACGTCCAACCGCCGCTGCGCACCCGCGCCGACCGCGAGGGCTTGCGCGAGGCGGTGAAGTCCGGGGTGATCTCGGCCATCTCCAGCCATCACCAGCCCCACGAGCGTGATGCCAAGCTGGCACCCTTCGGCGCCACCGAACCGGGCATCAGCAGCGTTGAACTGCTGTTGCCGCTGGCCATGACGCTGGTGGAAGACGGCTTGCTGGACTTGCCAACCTTGCTGGCGCGCCTGAGCGCCGGCCCGGCCCAGGCCTTGCAATTGCCGGTCGGAAAACTGGCCGCGGGCGCTGCGGCGGACCTGGTGCTGTTCGACCCCACCGCGTCCACCGTGGCCGGTGAAGCCTGGCGCTCCAAGGGCGACAACTGCCCGTTCCTCGGTCACAGCCTGCCGGGGGTGGTGCGCTATACGCTGATGGATGGGCGGATTACCCACCAGGCTTGATACCGCGCCGCCCCT
>NZ_JAOSHO010000164.1 GCF_025917275.1 Pseudomonas agronomica
ACCCCGCCAGCTTCCCTTCCACGAAGGCCGACCAGCTTATCGGCTACCGCGGTTCGATATGGGCAATCATCAACTGCACCGTTTCCTGGCCGCGGAACTCGTTGAGGTCGAGCTTGTAGGCGAGTTCGACCCAACGCACCGTAGGATTTGGCCAGATCTCGCGGTCGATGCCAAAGGCGATGCCATCGAGCTTCACCGAGCCGCACTCGCTCTTGAGGATGACCTTCAGGTGCCGCTCGCCCACCACGCGCTGCTCGACCAACTGGAACACGCCATGAAACATTGGCTCGGGGAAATGCTGGCCCCAAGGGCCGGCGTGACGCAGCGCCCGGGCCAGTTCCAGGTGGAACTCCTCCACCGCCAGGGTACCGTCCGACAAAAGCCGTCCGGTCAAGTCTTCTTCGCGCAATTGCCTGCGCACTTCCGCGTCAAACGCCTCGGCGAACGCCGGAAAGTTCGCCTCCGGCAACGTCAGCCCCGCCGCCATGGCATGGCCGCCGTATTTGCTGATCAGTGTCGGATGCTGCGCCGCGACGACACTCAGCGCATCGCGAATATGAAAGCCCGGTACCGAGCGGCCGGAGCCTTTGAGCAAACCGTCCCCGGCATCGGCAAAGGCAATGGTTGGACGGAAATACCGCTCTTTCATCCGCGACGCGAGGATGCCGATGACCCCTTGGTGCCACTGCGGATCGAACAGGCATAAACCGAACGGCATCGACTCCACCGGCAAATCCTTGAGCTGGGCCAGCGCTTCGCGCTGCATGCCCTGTTCGATGGACTTGCGGTCCTGGTTCATGCCATCCAGTTGCGCCGCCATTTCCCGCGCCAGCGCCGGGTCATCGGTGAGCAGGCATTCGATGCCCAGGCTCATGTCATCCAGGCGCCCCGCCGCATTCAGCCGCGGGCCGAGAATGAAACCGAGGTCGGTGGACGTGATACGCGACGGGTCGCGCTTGGCCACTTCCAGGATCGCCTTGATCCCGGGGCGGGCGCGGCCGGCGCGAATACGCTCCAGGCCTTGGTGCACCAGGATCCGGTTATTGGCGTCCAAAGGAACCACGTCGGCAACGCTGCCCAGCGCTACCAGGTCCAGCAGTTCGCCGATGTTCGGTTGGGGCTTGGTGGCATACCAGCCCAGGCTGCGCAAACGCGCCCGCAACGCCATCAATACGTAAAAAATCACGCCGACGCCCGCCAGTGCCTTGCTGGGGAATTCACAGCCAGGCTGGTTCGGGTTGACGATGGCATCGGCCGCCGGCAGCTCGAGGCCGGGCAAGTGGTGGTCGGTGACGAGCACCTTGAGACCCGCCCCTTTCGCCGCCGCCACGCCTTCGACGCTGGAAATGCCGTTGTCCACGGTGATCAGCAATTGCGGCTCGCGCGCCAGGGCGACTTCGACGATTTCCGGGGTCAGTCCGTAGCCATATTCGAAGCGGTTGGGCACCAGGTAATCGACATGGGCCGCACCGAGCAGGCGCAGGCCCAATACCCCTACCGTGCTGGCAGTCGCACCGTCGGCGTCGAAATCGCCAACGATCAGGATGCGCTGGCGTTGCTCCAGCGCCGTCACCAGCAGGTCCACTGCGGCGTCGATCCCCTTGAGCTGTTGATAGGGAATCAAGCGCGCAAGGCTTTTATCCAGTTCAACCGCCGATAGCACGCCACGGGCGGCGTACAGGCGGGTCAACAGCGGCGGCAGGTCACCGAGGAATGGCAGGGTGTCGGGTAACTGGCGGGGTTCTATGCGCATGGGGGAACGGAAATTTCTCTACTTTTTGGTCCTGGACCGTGGCGAGGGAGCTTGCTCCCGCTTGGGTGCGCAGCGCCCACAATCAAGGGGGCCGCTACGCAGCCCAGCGGGAGCAAGCTCCCTCGCCACAATGAGTTCACTCAATACCTGTCAATGGCTCAACCACGCTCGCCCAGTAACCACTGCAGCTGCACTTCGTGCTGGCCACGGTCGTCGGTCACGAAAATCGTCCCCTCGCTGATCATCACGTCCCACTTGATGACCCGGGGCATGTCCTGGGCCAGGGTTTCGAGGACTTCCTGGGGCACGGCGGCGATGTTCACGTTCTTCAGCGTCTTCACGGCGGGAATCACCTTACCTTCCCAGACACGCAGGCTGCCATAGGCCAGCAGGCTGGTGCGCTCGGTGCGGCGCGAGCACCAGGTCAGGCGCTCGGCGTCCGGCTGACCGACTTCGATCCAATGCAGCACACGGTCGTCCAGGCTTTTTTCCCACAACGCGGGTTCATCGACGTCTGACAGACCACGACCGAACGACAGCAGCTCGTTGTACCAGAACGCGTAGGCCAGCAGGCGCACGGTCATGCGCTCCTCGGTTTCCGAAGGATGACGGGCGATGGTTTGCTTCACGCTCTCATACACGTTGCGGTCGAGGTCGGTGAGGTTCAGTTCAAACTTGTAGGTCGTGGACGGCTGGGCCATGAACGGGCTTCTTGATACGAGGAAAGGCGGCAAGTCTAACCGATGACACGGACAATCCACGAATTGCCGACCATCAACCTGCGGCGACTGACCTTGGCCTATGATAAAACGCTGTTCTCGTTCCGCCTTTGTCCTACAAGGATTCGTTATGTCGCTTACTGCCAAACCCCTTGCCGGCGTCAAGGTCATCGAACTTGGCACCCTGATCGCCGGCCCTTTCGCCTCGCGCATCTGCGGTGAATTCGGCGCCGAGGTGATCAAGGTCGAATCGCCCGACGGCGGCGATCCGCTGCGTAAATGGCGCAAGCTGTACGAAGGCACGTCCTTGTGGTGGTTTGTCCAGGCACGCAACAAAAAGTCCCTGACGTTGAACCTCAAGCACCCCGATGGCCTGGCGATCCTGAAACAGCTGATCGGCGAAGCAGACATCCTGATCGAGAATTTTCGCCCCGGCGTGTTGGAAAAACTCGGCCTGGGCTGGGACGTGCTGCACGCACTGAACCCGAAACTGGTGATGGTCCGGCTTTCCGGTTTCGGCCAGACCGGGCCGATGAAGGACCAACCCGGTTTTGGCGCCGTTGGCGAATCCATGGGCGGCCTGCGCTACATCACCGGTTTCGAGGATCGCCCGCCGGTCCGTACGGGAATTTCCATCGGCGACTCCATTGCCGCGCTCTGGGGCGTGATCGGCGCGCTGATGGCCTTGCGTCATCGCGAGGTGAATGGCGGCACCGGACAAGTGGTGGACGTGGCGCTGTATGAAGCGATATTCGCCATGATGGAAAGCATGGTGCCGGAATTCGATGTGTTCGGTTTCATTCGCGAACGCACCGGCAACATCATGCCCGGCATCACCCCGTCGTCCATCCATACCAGCGCCGACGGAAAACACGTACAGATCGGCGCCAACGGTGATGCGATCTTCAAGCGTTTCATGCAGATCATCGGCCGTGACGACCTGGCCAACGACCCGCAACTGGCCAGCAATGATGGACGTGACAGTCGCCGCGACGAGCTCTATGGCGTGATCGATCGTTGGGTCAACTCACTGCCGCTGGAGACTGTCATCGAACAGTTGAACCAGGCTGGAGTCCCGGCCAGTCGGATCTTCAGTGCCGAAGACATGTTCAGCGACCCGCAATTTCTCGCCCGGGAAATGTTCCTGCAGGCCAAGCTGCCGGACGGCAAGGCGTTCAAGATGCCCGGAATCATCCCGAAGCTCTCGCAAACACCTGGTACGTCCGAATGGGTCGGACCGGCGTTGGGCGAGCACAATGCGCAGGTACTCGGTGAGCTTGGCTACGATGCGCAGCGGATCGCCAGACTGCGGGCCGATGGTGCTATTTGATGCGACCGTGGATCTGCTGTGAACGAAAATCTCGAATTCACCATAGATCCATTGTGGGAGCGAGCTTGCTCGCGATGGCGTCGGGTCAGCCAATTCCGACGTCAACGGACACACCGCAATCGCGAGCAAGCTCGCTCCCACCCAGATTCAGCGCGGTCGAGTGGCCGCGCCAAGGCTTGAACGCCAGGCAAAAAGAAACCCCGAGAAGTGGGGAGACAACTCGGGGTTAAACGTGACCATTCAGGTCCGTACAACAAGCGACAAGCACCGGAGCACAATGCTTGCTCTTGTTGGTAAAAGGTCTGACTCACCAGGGTGTAGGAAGGTTCCCTAGGAAATATCGCTCAATTCGGGACAGTCATGACCTTGTCGCGCGCCAGATTGCGCAATGCGGCGATCACGCAAGGCTCCAAGCGGCCTTCGGCAATCATCACGTCGCGATGCAGGCCATCGACCACGTCCGTCAGTTGGCGTTTGTCGGCCAATTGGGCCTGATTGAACACTCGCTCGACCATGATGGCGCCCGATCGGTTCTTCAGCGTCACCAGGCACTCGCCCTTGGTACCGGAGGGAGTGAGCGTGACCTGATACGGGCTCAAGGCTTCATTCAGCAACAGGCTGATACTTTCCATTCGATCACCCTTCATTAGTCCGAAAAAACAACTGCACAGTAAGTGACCGTTGGGCCTGGCGGAAAGTTCGCCTGCGCAACGAAGCGCCGCACCCGTGGCCTGTTCAAAACGAGCATGCGCGCCCAATGTGACAGGCAGGCAACAGCCATTGCCCGTTGACGGACTTACGCCAGAAACCGGTTCGAATGCCTCCACCGCCGCCTGACGTCGATCCATCCCCCCAGGAGTCCCCGCAATTGCCCATCGGCCCCATAAAATGGCACCGACCAGTGATAGATGTCCCGTAATCCGCAGCTGAACATTAGTTGACGGTCGACAAATCGCGGCTTGCGGGTTTGCAACTGCTCCATCAGTTCGCCATGCAGCAGCTCGGCAGTCGCCGATGGAAACGCCGAAGAGTCTGTCAGACGCGTCCCTCGCAGTTTTTCGAAGCGGGTCGAAAACTGTTCCTCGTAGCTTCTGTTGCACATGATCAACCGTCCCTCGAGGTCACGAATGAAGATCGGATCGGGAATGGCATCCATCACGGCTCGTTGGAAGCTCAACTGGTCGTTGAGTACCGCCTCGGCCTTGAGACGCTGATTGATCTGCGCCTGCAGCCGACGGCTCCACAGCAGGGACAACAGGCCAAACACGCCCGCCCCGACCACACACCAATAGCCCCACTGTGAGACACGTGCCCAGAGCGACGGCGCCTGGCGCGGGGCGATACCTGCCAGCCACTTGGCGCGCAGCGCGCGCATTTCTTCGACCGGGAACGCTTCCAGCGCCTTGTTCAGGATGCCCAGCAAAGGTCGCAGGTCCTGGCGCACAGCCAGATAATCGGGTTCCCATCGACCTTCGAGGTTGCTGCCCACCTGCAACTGCCCTGCGGGATAAAGGTGCGCGCCGGTTTCATTCTCGATGGTGGCATGGGCTTCCCGGCTCTCCACCAGCGCCCTCGCCTCCCCGTAGGTCTTGACCGTGCGCAGCTCGATGGCCGGATGGTCGCGCTTGATCTGCGCTTCCAACGCGTGGCGTGCCGGCAACGCGAGGATCTTGCCGTTGAGCTGCTCCAGTGAATGGAGCATGGGCGCTCCGTTGCGCCCGACGAAGACCCAGCCGGAGCCTCCGAAGGCATGGCTGAAGCTCAGGAACTCCCGGCGCTCATCGTTCATCGCCAGGGTGGTGGTCATGTCGGCCTCGCCGTCCTGCAACATTGCGATCAACTGATCAGGAGAGAACGATTCCCGGTGGACGAACTCAAGCCCGGTCATTTGCGCGATGCGCCGCAAGATATCGTCGTTCAGCCCATTCCATTGCCCGCGTTCATCTTTGAACAGGTACAGCGGGAACTGCATCGAGGCAACGACGACACGCGGATTTTCCCTGATCCACCGCAACTCCTCGGCATCGAGCGCCAGCCGCCCGACCGACTCGAACGCTGGTTGCCCGGAAGCCGCCAGTTGGGCCGCGCCGCCCCACTGGGTCCAGTACATCAGGACCAGGCCCATCATCCAGCTCAACGCTGGTTTGCATCGGATAAAGAACAACATCTGCATTCCTTCGAAATGACCCGCCCATCCCTCCAAGGGCGAAAACCCGACCAGTTTGGCATGCAGAAACAAGAAAGCCCGTCAGGAGACGGGCTTCAAAATGTGACAGGTGAAGGCGATCAGAGAGGCTTGCCGCGATTGCCATGCTGGCTGACAAAGGCCTGCACGGCTTTCAAGTCGTTAGGCAACACGGTGCAACGCTCGTTTCGCTCAAACAAATCAGAAAGATGTGCAGGCAGTTCGAGTGCTTTTCCTACGCCCGCTTTCTCCACGGCTTCCGGAAACTTGACCGGGTGAGCGGTGCCCAGGATGACCATCGGGATGTCAAGGCTGCGACGGCATTCACGCGCAGCCCTCACACCGATGGCGGTGTGGGGGTCGAGCAACTCGCCGCTTTGCCCGAACACCTCGGCGATGGTTTCGCAGGTCTGGGCGTCATCCACGGCCAGGGAATCGAACAGCTTGCGGGCTTCGGTCCAACGCTCGGCCTCGACGCTGAAACCACCGCCCTGACGGAAGCTGTCCATCAGGCTGGCAATCGCCGCGCCGTTGCGGCCGTGCAAGTCGAACAACAGGCGTTCGAAATTCGACGACACCATGATGTCCATCGAAGGCGACAGCGTGGCGTGCAGGGTTTCCTTCACGTACTGGTTGCCGCTCATGAAGCGATGCAGGATGTCGTTGCGGTTGGTGGCGACGATCAATTGATTGATCGGCAGGCCCATGTTGCGCGCCAGGTAGCCGGCGAAGATATCGCCGAAGTTGCCGGTCGGCACCGAGAACGACACCGAACGGGCCGGGCCGCCCAATTGCAGGGCCGCGTGGAAGTAATAGACGATCTGGGCCATGATCCGCGCCCAGTTGATCGAGTTCACTGCCACCAGCCGCGTGCCCTTGAGGAAACTCTGGTCGGCGAAGCTGGCCTTGACCATCTCCTGGCAGTCGTCGAAATTGCCTTCGATGGCGATGTTATGGATGTTTTCGCCGAAGATGGTCGTCATCTGCCGACGCTGCACTTCCGAGACACGGTTGTGCGGGTGCAGGATGAAGATGTCGACGTTCTCGCAATGCTTGCAGCCTTCGATGGCGGCCGAACCGGTGTCGCCGGAAGTCGCACCGACAATCACTACGCGCTCGCCACGTTTCTGCAGCACGTAGTCCAGCAGCCGACCGAGCAGTTGCAGGGCAAAATCCTTGAACGCCAGCGTCGGGCCGTGGAACAGCTCCATGACCCATTCGTTACCGTTGAGCTGACGCAACGGGGCAATGGCATTGTGGGAAAAGACGCCATAGGTCTCTTCGAGAATCTTCTTGAAATCGGCGTCCGGAATGCTGCCGGCAACAAACGGGCGCATCACGCGGAAGGCCAGCTCGTGATAGGGCAGGCCGGCCCAGGAGGCGATTTCTTCCTGGGTGAAACGCGGCAGGTTCTCCGGCACATAGAGACCGCCATCCGTGGCCAGGCCGGCCAGCAGGACATCTTCGAAATTCAGGGCCGGTGCCTGGCCGCGGGTGCTGATATAGCGCATAGGGGCAAACCTTCGGTTTGAGCGGCGAGCGGCGAGCTGCAAGCCACAAGTAAAAGCGGGTCTGCTTTAACTTGTAGCTCTCAGCTTGCAGCTTGCAGCTGCTTAGTTCAAATGCTCGACGCGGATACGGACCACTGGGCCAACGACGCCCTGCAGCGCTTCCAACGCGGCGATCGCGTCGTTGATTCGCTGCTCGACCACGCGGTGGGTCAGCAGGATCATCGGCACCAGGCCGTCATGTTCCTCGACTTCCTTTTGCATGATCGACTCGATGTTGATGCCACGCTCCGAAAGAATGCTCGCGACCTGGGCCAATACGCCCGGGTGGTCCTTGGCCTGGATGCGCAAGTAGTAGGCGCTTTCGCAGGCGTCGATCGGAAGAATCGGATGGGCCGACAGCGAATCCGGCTGGAAAGCCAGGTGCGGCACGCGGTTTTCCGGGTCCGAGGTCATGGCGCGAACCACATCCACCAGGTCGGCGATCACCGAAGATGCAGTCGGCTCCATGCCGGCGCCAGCCCCGTAGAACAGCGTCGAGCCGGAGGCATCGCCGTTGACCATCACCGCATTCATCACGCCGTTGACGTTGGCGATCAGGCGATCCGCCGGGATCAGCGTCGGGTGCACACGCAATTCGATACCGCTGGCAGTGCTGCGCGCCACGCCCAGGTGCTTGATGCGATAGCCGAGGGCTTCGGCATAGTTCACGTCGGCGGTGGTCAGCTTGGTGATGCCTTCGGTGTAGGCCTTGTCGAATTGCAGCGGGATGCCAAAGGCGATGGAAGCCAGGATCGTCAGCTTGTGCGCCGCGTCGATGCCTTCCACGTCGAAGGTCGGATCGGCCTCGGCATAACCCAGGGCCTGGGCTTCGGTAAGCACGTCCTCGAAGGTGCGCCCTTTCTCGCGCATCTCGGTGAGGATGAAGTTGCCGGTGCCGTTGATGATCCCCGCGACCCAGTTGATGCGGTTGGCCGACAGGCCTTCACGAATCGCCTTGATCACCGGGATTCCCCCGGCCACGGCGGCTTCGAATGCCACGATCACGCCTTTCTCGCGCGCCTTGGCGAAAATCTCATTACCGTGAACGGCGATGAGCGCCTTGTTCGCGGTGACCACATGCTTGCCATTCTCGATGGCCTTGAGTACCAGCTCTCGGGCAACGGTATAGCCGCCCATCAGCTCTATCACGATGTCGATCTCAGGGTTCGTGGCCACTTCGAAGACATCGTTGGTAATCGCAATACCGGTCATCTGGAACTGAGGCTTTGGCGTGCGCATGGCAATTTGTGCCACTTCGATTCCACGCCCGGCACGACGAGCAATTTCCTCGGCGTTGCGCTGAAGTACGTTGAAGGTGCCGCCACCGACGGTACCTAACCCACAGATGCCTACTTTGACCGGATTCACTCTTGACTCCCCATGAAACGGCCGACGCAAGGTCGGCCGTGAAATACAGCCGCGCAGCAACGCGACTTTGTGTTTAACGGCCCGACGAAGGTTTTCGCCGAGCCGTGATCTTCAAAAGCGGATCGACCCTGGTCATTTTGCGCTCAGGGCCAGTTTGGCGACTTGCGGCGCCGGCTGATAGCCCGGAATCACTTGGCCGTCCGCCAAAACGATGGCCGGCGTGCCGTTCACGCCGATGGACTGGCCGAGGGCGAACTGCTTGGAAACCGGGTTCTCGCACTTGGCGGCCTTGATTTCCTTGCCGTCGACCATCTTGTCCATGGCCGCTTTCTTGTCCTTGGAGCACCAGACCGCCTGCAGCTGCTCGTCACCCGGCGAACCCAGGCCCTGGCGCGGGAACGCCACGTAGCGCACTTCGATACCGCGCTTGTTCAGCTCCGGCACTTCAGCGTGCAGCTTGTGGCAATACGGGCAAGTGGTGTCGGTGAATACGGTGATGTGCGACTTGGTCTCGCCGATCGCCGGGTAGACCACGGTCTCGGCAACCGGGATGCCGTTGATCAGCTTGGAAATGCCCTGGCGCTCGGTGATCTCGGTGAGATTGACCGGCTTGCCATCCTTGAGCGCGAACAGGTTGCCCTGGACGATGTACTGGCCGTCGGCACTGGCGTACAGCACGCGGCTGCCCTTGAGCTTGACTTCATACAGGCCGGACATCGGGCTGGCGGTAATGGCTTCGATCGGCACTTCGAGCTCAAGGTTGGCCAGGCTCTTGCGGATGGCCTGGTCGGCCGCGTCATCGGCGATGGCAAAGGTACTGGCCAGCGCAATGGCGGCGGCGGTGAACATCTGGATCAAACGCATGGGGACTCCTGAGGCGAACAAATGGGACGAGGAAACGCCGACCCGCAGATTCGGGTTCCAGCCGCCCACTGTGCAAACCGGGAAAGCCTACCACATAAGGGTGGCGTGGCCGAACTCACCTGTCGCAAGACAGCACTGTGGCGAGGGAGCTTACTCCCG
>NZ_JAOSHO010000165.1 GCF_025917275.1 Pseudomonas agronomica
AGGAAGGCAAAAAAAGACCCCGCTCAGTCTGGCTGAGCGGGGTCTTTTTTTATCGGTATCGCTTACGGACGCTTGCGATTGCTGATCAGCGTGCCCACGCCGGTATCGGTGAAGATCTCCAGCAGGATCGCATTCGGCACACGACCATCGATGATCAGCGAGCTGCCGACGCCGCCTTGTACCGCTTCCAGCGCGCAGCGAATCTTCGGCAGCATGCCGCCGTAGATCGTGCCATCGGCGATCAAGTCATCGACCTGTTGGGTCGACAGCCCGGTCAGGACCTTGCCGGTCTTGTCCATCAGGCCGGCAATGTTGGTCAACAGCATCAGCTTCTCGGCCTTCAGTGCCTCGGCAACCTTGCCGGCCACCAGGTCGGCGTTGATGTTGTACGACTCACCGTTGGCGCCCACGCCGATTGGCGCAATGACCGGGATGAAGTCGCCCTTGACCAGCAGATTCAGCAGGTCGGTGTTGATGCCGACCACTTCGCCCACCTGGCCAATGTCGATGATTTCCGGCTGGGTCATCTCCGGGGTCTGGCGGGTAACGGTGAGCTTCTTCGCCCGAATCAGCTCAGCGTCCTTGCCGGTCAGGCCGATGGCGCTGCCGCCGTGGCGGTTGATCAGGTTGACGATGTCCTTGTTGACCTGGCCGCCGAGGACCATTTCCACCACGTCCATGGTCTGCGCATCGGTGACGCGCATGCCATCGATGAAGTGGCTCTCGATCGACAGGCGCTTGAGCAGGTCACCGATCTGCGGGCCACCACCATGCACAACCACCGGGTTGATGCCCACGGCCTTCATCAGCACGATATCGCGGGCGAAGCCGGTCTTGAGCTCCTCGCTTTCCATCGCGTTGCCGCCGTATTTGATCACCAGGGTCTTGCCGACGTAGCGTCGGATATAAGGCAACGCTTCGGACAGGACCTTGGCGGTGTTGGCGGCGGCTTCGCGTTCGAGGGTCATTCAGGGCTCCGGTAGTGCTTCAAAAAATCAAAACGGTAGTTGGAGATCAGGTGCAACACGTTTGAGTTGGGCGTGGAACACGTCCTTGATACGCTGCAGTTCGGCTTCGTTGTCGGCCTCGAAACGCAGTACCAGCACCGGTGTGGTGTTGGACGCGCGAACCAGGCCCCAGCCGTGTGGATAGTCGACCCGAACGCCATCGATGGTGGTCAGTTCGGCGCCTTCGCCCCACTGGGCGTCGTGCAGTGCATCAATGATGCTGAATTTGCTCTCTTCGGTCACATGGATATTGATTTCTGGCGTAGAAATATCGTTCGGGAAGGTCGCGAACAGCTCTTCCGCGGTGGATTTCTCCTTGCTTAGGATCTCCAGCAGACGCGCGGCGCTGTAGATGCCGTCATCAAAACCGAACCAGCGTTCCTTGAAGAAGATGTGGCCGCTCATTTCGCCGGCCAGCAGGGCACCGCTTTGTTTCATTTTCTTCTTGATCAACGAATGACCGGTTTTCCACATGAGCGGACGACCGCCGTATTCCTTGATCAGGGGTACCAGGCGACGGGTGCATTTCACGTCGAAGATGATTTCGGCATTGGGGTTGCGCGCCACCACGTCTTTGGCGAACAGCATCAACAGGCGGTCCGGGAACACGACGCTGCCGGTCTCGGTCACCACGCCCACGCGGTCACCGTCGCCGTCGAAGGCCAGGCCCAGGTCTGCCTTGGTTTCCTTGACCTTGGCGATCAGGTCCTGCAGGTTTTCCAGCTTGCCCGGGTCCGGGTGGTGGTTCGGGAAGTTGCCGTCAACGTCGCAGAACAGGGGGATCACTTCGCAGTTCAGGGCTTCGATCAGTTGCGGGGCGATCACGCCAGCGGCGCCGTTGCCGCAATCGACCACCACTTTCAGGCGGCGGGCGAGTTTCACGTCCTTGACGATTTCGTCGTTGTAGCGCGGCAGGATGTCGACCTTGGTCACGCTGCCTTGGCCGCTGCTCAGGTCATTGGTCTTGAGGCGGGTGTGCAGTGCCTGGATCTGCTCGTTGGCGAGGGTGTCGCCGGCGATGACGATCTTGAAGCCATTGTAGTTCGACGGGTTGTGGCTGCCGGTGAGCATCACGCCGGATTTGCCGGCCAGCACGTTGGCGGCGTAGTACAGCGCCGGTGTTGGCACCAGGCCGACATCGCTGACGTGGCAGCCGCTGTCGGCAATGCCCTTGATCAGTTGCTCGACCAGCTCCGGGCCGGACAAGCGACCATCGCGGCCGACGTTCACGTTCGGTTCGCCCTGGGCCAGGCTCTGGGAGCCGATGGCGCGGCCAATCCAGTAGGCGGTTTCAGCCGTCAGGGTTTCCGGCACGACGCCACGGATGTCGTAGGCGCGGAAGATGCTGTCAGGAAAGATCGGGGCGATTGCGGCTGGGGTGTTCATGGGCGGGGCGCTCTATCAGGAAGGTGACTGGACAGGCCGACATGGGTGTCGGCAGGCTCAAGCTGAAGGGTATGACGACGTTTTTGGCAGAGAGTTCGCGGTGGGAAAGTGCCATGAGACAGCGTTACCCCGGTCTGAACCGTCTAAAACGTTGATTCCGGATGGGAAACCTCGTCGCCAGCCGTTGCGCATTTTTCGTCCTGAAACAGAAGCTTAATAAAGCAGCCGGGCAGGGCACCCGGCTGGGTACGTGGCTCAATGGCTGCCGGAATGCCCGAAACCACCCGCGCCACGCTGGCTTTCGTCGAACTCCTGGACCAGCTCGAAATGGGCCTGGACCACTGGCACCAGCACCAATTGGGCAATGCGCTCGCCCACGGCGATGTTGAAGGCGGTCTGGCCGCGGTTCCAGCACGACACCATCAATTCGCCCTGGTAATCGGAGTCGATCAGGCCCACCAGGTTGCCCAGCACGATGCCATGTTTATGGCCCAGGCCCGAGCGTGGCAGGATCAGCGCGGCAAGGCCCGGGTCACCGATGTAGACCGACAGGCCGGTCGGAATCAGCAAGGTCTGGCCTGGTTCCAGCACCGTGTCCTGCTTGAGCATGGCCCGCAGGTCGAGGCCGGCGGAGCCAGGTGTGGCGTATTGCGGCAGCGGGAATTCGTTGCCAATGCGTGGGTCGAGGATCTTGGCTTGTAGAGCGTGCATTGAAATTAAACCTGGTTCAGCCGTTCGGCGATGAAAGTGATCAGTTGGCGGGCGATCTTGCCCTTGCTGGTCTGGGCGAAAAGCGTGGCGTGCAACTGGCGGTCGATCACGCTGCAGGCGTTTTCTTCGCTGTTGAAGCCGATGCTCGGGTTGGCGACGTCATTGGCGACGATCAGGTCCAGATTCTTGTCCTTGAGCTTGCGCGCGGCGTAATCGAGTAGGTGTTCGGTTTCGGCAGCGAAACCCACGCTGAACGGACGGTCGGGGCGCGTGGCGATGGTGGCGAGAATGTCTGGGTTGCGCACCATTTGCAGGAGGAGGCCGTCGCCGCTCGTAGGGTCTTTCTTCAATTTTTGCGGGGCGACGACTTCAGGCCGGTAGTCCGCTACTGCCGCCGAGGCGATGAACAGGTCGCACGGGATGGCCGCTTCGCAGGCAGCGAGCATGTCCCGGGCGCTGACCACGTCGATACGGGTCACGCGGTCCGGCGTTGGCAGGTGCACGGGGCCGGTGATCAGCGTCACTCGGGCGCCGGCCTCCACGGCGGCTTCGGCCAGGGCGAAGCCCATCTTTCCAGAGCTGTGGTTGGTGATATAGCGCACTGGGTCGATGTTTTCCTGGGTCGGCCCGGCGGTGATCAGCACGTGCTTGCCCGTCAGGGCCTCGCGTTTGAAGCAGTCGGCGGCGCACTGGGCCAGGTCGGTGGCCTCGAGCATGCGGCCCATGCCGACATCGCCGCAGGCCTGGCTGCCGGAAGCCGGGCCGAAGACTTTCAGGTCGCGGCTTTCAAGCAGTTGCAGGTTGGCCTGGGTGGCCGGGTCGCGCCACATGGCCTGGTTCATGGCCGGTGCCACGGCGACCACTGCGTCCGTGGCGAGCACCAGGGTGGTCAACAGGTCATTGGCGATGCCTTGGGCGAGGCGAGCGATCAGATCGGCCGTCGCCGGGGCGATCAGCACCAGGTCGGCCCACTTGGCCAGTTCGATATGACCCATGGCGGCTTCGGCCGCCGGGTCGAGCAGATCCAGGTGGACCGGGTGGCCGGACAGGGCCTGCATGGTCAGCGGCGTGATGAACTCGCTGCCGCCACGGGTCATGACGACCCGCACTTCCGCGCCCTGGTCGATAAGCCTGCGAACCAGCTCGGCGCTCTTGTAGGCAGCAATGCCGCCGCCGACGCCCAGAACGATGCGTTTCCGATACAGCCGCTGCATAGGCCTGCCTTTCGATTTCAGTGGTCAGTGCAGGGCGAAACCCTCGGCATGAGCCTGCCTGGGTGCAAATCGCCTGCAAAAAAGATGGGCTAAGATATCACAGCGTCCGCTACGGAACAGCGGCGCCCACTATCAGGGAGATGCCATGAGTATTCGGGATTGGCCCGTGGCCGAGCGGCCGCGGGAAAGGTTATTGGCGTCGGGAGCGGGGAGTCTTTCGGACGCCGAGTTGCTGGCGATATTTTTACGCACGGGTGTGGCGGGCAGAAGCGCGGTGGACCTGGCGCGACAACTCTTGATCCAATTTGGCAGCCTGCGCGCGCTGCTTGAAGCGGATCAGATTACCTTCAGTAACCATATGGGGCTCGGGCCTGCAAAGTTTGCCCAGCTTCAAGCCGCTCAGGAAATGAATCGCCGGCATCTGGCTGAGCGGGCGCGGGAGAAAACCACGCTGGAAAGCCCGTTCGCGGTGCGTGACTATCTGAAATCAATGCTGCGTCACGAACCCCACGAGGTGTTTGGTTGCCTGTTTCTCAATTCCAAGCACCAGGTGCTGACCTTCGAGGCGCTGTTTCGCGGCTCGATCGACAGTGCCAGCGTCCATCCCCGGCAAGTGGTCAAGAGGGCGTTGGCCCACAACGCCGCTGCCGTGATCCTGTGCCACAACCACCCCTCCGGCAACACCGAGCCCAGCCAGGCCGACCGAATGCTCACCGAGCGGCTTCAGGGGGCGCTTGAGCTCATCGATGTGCGGGTATTGGACCATTTCATCGTTGGCGATGGGGAGCCACTGTCCATGGCGGAGTGTGGGTGGATGTAGGCCCGATCTGACGATACGAAACCCTTGTGGGAGCGAGCTTGCTCGCGATGGCGGCGTATCAGACGACATTGATGTTGGCTGACCGACCGCTATCGCGAGCAAGCTCGCTCCCACAAGGAGTGGGCTGGGGTTACTTGAGACTGACCTTGGAATAGTCCTGGCGCCCAAACGGGCTCACCGCATACCCCTGCACATCCTTGCGGGTCAGTGCGAAGGCGGTGGGGTGCGCCAGGGGCAGCCAAAGGGCCTGCTGCTGGATCTGCGCCTGGGCCTGTTCGTAGAGCTTGGTGCGTACACCTTGCTCGCCGGTGGTCTTGCCGGCGCTGATCAGCTTGTCCAGGTCCGGGTTGCAATAACGGGCGAAGTTGGTGCCGGACTTCACCGCCGCGCAGGAAAATTGCGGGGTGAGGAAATTGTCCGGATCGCCGTTATCACCGGCCCAGCCCATGAACAGCAGGTCATGCTCGCCGGCCTTGGCGCGGCGGATCAGCTCGCCCCATTCGATCACGCGGATTTCCGCCTGGATGCCGATCTCTGCCAGGTCCGATTGCAGCAACTGTGCCCCAAGACTCGGATTGGGGTTGAGCAGGCTACCGGAGGGGCGAGTCCAGATGGTGGTCTTGAAGCCCTCCTTCAAACCGGCCTTGGCCAGCAGGTCCCGAGCCTTGGCCGGATCATGGGCATAGCCGGGCAGGTTTTTAGCGTAGCTCCAGGTATTGGGCGGATAAGGACCGTTGGCTGCTTCAGCGGTGCCTTCGAAAACGGTCTTGAGGTAGCTGGGCTTGTCAAAGGCCAGGTTGATCGCCTGGCGGACTTCAGGCTTGTCCAATGGCGGGTGCTGGCTGTTGATCGCCAGGAAGGCGGTCATGAAGGCGTCAGTCTGTTCCACCTTCAGCGTAGGCTCTTGCTTGGCGGCCTGTACGTCCAGTGGCTTGGGTGACAGTGCGATCTGGCATTCATTGCGCCGCAATTTCTGCAATCGGACGTTGGCGTCCGGGGTGATGGCGAAAATAAGGCGGTCTACCTGGGGCTTGCCGCCAAAATATTCGCCGTTGGCCTCGTAGCGAATCGAAGCGTCCTTCTGGAACCGGTTGAAAATGAACGGGCCAGTGCCGATGGGTTGGCTGTTGAGCTGTTCCGGCTTGCCGGCGTTCATCAATTGGTCGGCATATTCGGCTGAATAGATCGACGCGAAACCCATGCTCAGCGTGGCCAGGAAGGTTGAGTCGGCGTGGTCCAGCGTGAATCGCACCGTCAGCGGGTCGAGTGCGTCAATTTTAGTGATCAGCGCTGGCAGTTGCATGGACTGGGCGTGGGGGAAGCCGCTTTGCGCAACTTTATGCCAAGGGTTGGCCGGATCGAGCATGCGATCGAAGCTGAACTTGACGTCTTCGGCCGTCAGGTCGCGGTGCGGCGTGAAATAGACGGTGTGATGGAACTTGACCTGTGGGCGCAGCTTGAAGACGTAGGTCAGGCCGTCAGGCGAGACGTCCCAACTGCTGGCCAGGCTCGGCACCACTTTGCCGCTGGCCGTGTCGAAATCCACCAGGCGGTTCATCAGCACGTCGGCGGAAGCATTGGTGGTGGTCAGCGAGTTGTATTGAACGACATCGAACCCCTCCGGGCTGGCCTCGGTACACACGCTCAGGGCGGCGGCCTGGGCCAGCGGGCTGATCAGCAGAGGGGCGAGCAACAGTGGTAGGGCAGCGAGGCGCATGATTGATTTCCTGTGCAGGTCGGAGGCCCATCTGCGAGTGCAGTCTGGAAAAGGCCTACCCTAGTGGGCTCGCCGGTAAATGACTATCCCCTTTTTGCATTTTCCGGCACTCTGCGGTGCTGTACTCAGGTTCCCATCGGGTACCAGTGAAAAATTACCTGCGTGCAGCGACGAGCGGTAAAGGGCTGCGCCAGCCTCTGCCCCCGCTGTCCGGGGCGCTTGCTCGAAGATTCCCCAGGAAGACAAATCACAACGGCTGTTGTTGTGCCTGGGTCTTTCTGGTATAAAGCAGCGCTCTTTTCTAGGGGCCCGGTTCCTTCACTGTAGGTGTAGCCGGTAAGACCCTTAAAGAAACGCGGCGCCTGGCGCCAAATGACTGAGAGATTAAGCGGCCAACCCATGCCGGGTTGGGCATGTGGTTTTAGAGGGCTGAGGCATGTCTAGAGTCTGTCAAGTTACCGGTAAGGGTCCGGTGACTGGGAATAACATTTCCCACGCAAACAACAAAACCCGTCGTCGTTTCCTGCCGAACCTGCAGCATCACCGCTTCTGGGTTGAAGAAGAGAAACGTTTCGTACGTCTGCGCGTATCTGCCAAAGGCATGCGCATCATCGACAAGCGTGGCATCAGTGTCGTGCTGGCCGAACTTCGTCGCGATGGCAAGGTTTAAGGGAGCTAATCATGCGTGAATTGATTCGTTTGATCTCGAGCGCCGGTACTGGTCACTTCTACACTACCGACAAGAACAAGCGTACTACCCCGGACAAAATCGAGATCAAGAAATATGATCCGGTTGTTCGCAAGCACGTGATCTACAAGGAAGGCAAAATCAAGTAATTGATTTTTCCCTCTTACAAAAAAGGCCCGTATCGCGAGATACGGGCCTTTTTTGTTGATGATTTTTTGTCTCTCAGGCCTTCTGTTCGAACACCACATAAATCTTGCGGCACGGTTCCAGCACCTCCCAGGTGCCCTTGAACCCGGCCGGGATCACAAAACGGTCGCCCGCCCGAAGTGTCTTGGCATTGCCATCGCTGTCCCGCAGAACGGAGACGCCCTGGACGATTTCGCAGTATTCATGCTCGGTATAGTTGACCGTCCACTGGCCGACGGCGCCTTCCCAGACCCCGGCATTCATTTGCCCGCACGGGCTGCTGTAGTGGTTGAACACCGCTTGTTCGGGATCACCCTTGAGTACCTTGGCCGGGTCCGGGCGATAACGATCGGCGGCAGTATTGGCCTGGCCAAAATCGACGATGTCCTGAATGCTCATGCGCGTGGTCTCCGGTGATGGCTTGGAAGGCCTCGAGTCTATGTTTATTAAAATGAACATCGCAAGGCCGTTTGCCTGGGTTGTGTCAAATATATTGAAACATTACCAGCGGCTGGTTTAGGGTGGCGGATGCTCCGTGCCGAAAACAGCGCCGCATACAGGCTGGCACGGCGGGAATTCTTGAACGCTGCGCAGGACGCGGCGTTCCTACCAATAAGAGGAGGACACTCGCATGACCACCCTGACTCGTGCCGACTGGGAACAGCGCGCCCGCGACCTGAAGATCGAAGGCCGCGCCTTTATCAACGGTGAGTACACCGATGCGGTGTCCGGCGAAACCTTTGATTGCGTCAGTCCGGTCGATGGCCGCCTGCTGGGCAAGATCGCCAGTTGCGACGTGGCTGATGCCCAGCGCGCCGTAGAAAACGCCCGTGCGACCTTCAATTCGGGCGCCTGGTCGCGCCTGGCACCGAGCAAGCGCAAGGCCACCATGATTCGTTTCGCCGGCCTGCTCAAGCAGAATGCCGAAGAGCTGGCCCTGCTGGAAACCCTGGACATGGGCAAGCCGATCAGCGACTCGCTGAACATCGACGTTCCTGGCGCGGCCCAGGCGCTGAGCTGGAGCGGCGAAGCCATCGACAAGATCTACGACGAAGTGGCCGCGACGCCCCACGACCAATTGGGTTTGGTGACCCGCGAACCGGTCGGCGTCGTGGGCGCGATCGTGCCGTGGAATTTCCCGTTGATGATGGCTTGCTGGAAGCTTGGCCCGGCGCTCTCCACCGGTAACTCGGTGGTGCTCAAGCCCTCCGAGAAATCCCCGCTGACCGCGATCCGCATTGCTGCCCTGGCCATCGAGGCGGGTATTCCGAAAGGCGTGCTGAACGTCCTCCCTGGGTACGGTCACACCGTTGGCAAGGCCCTGGCCTTGCACATGGATGTCGATACGCTGGTGTTCACCGGCTCCACCAAGATCGCCAAGCAATTGATGATCTATTCCGGCGAATCCAACATGAAGCGCGTCTGGCTGGAGGCCGGTGGCAAGAGCCCGAACATCGTGTTCGCCGATGCGCCGGACCTGCAAGCCGCCGCCGAATCCGCCGCCAGCGCCATTGCCTTCAACCAGGGCGAAGTCTGCACCGCCGGTTCGCGGTTGTTGGTGGAGCGTTCCATCAAGGATACGTTCCTGCCGCTGGTGGTCGAGGCGCTCAAGGGCTGGAAACCCGGCAATCCGCTGGACCCGGCCACCAATGTCGGAGCCCTGGTCGATACCCAGCAGATGAATACCGTGCTGTCCTACATCGAGGCCGGTCACAGCGATGGCGCCAAGCTGGTGGCGGGCGGTAAGCGGATCCTCGAGGAAACCGGCGGTACCTACGTGGAACCGACTATTTTCGACGGCGTGAGCAACGCGATGAAAATCGCCCAGGAAGAGATTTTCGGCCCAGTGTTGTCGGTCATTGCCTTCGACAGCGCCGAAGAAGCCATCCAGATCGCCAACGACACGCCTTATGGCCTGGCGGCGGCGGTATGGACCAAGGACATCTCCAAGGCTCACCTGACCGCCAAGGCACTGCGCGCCGGTAGCGTATGGGTCAATCAGTACGACGGTGGCGACATGACCGCGCCGTTCGGTGGCTTCAAGCAGTCGGGTAACGGTCGCGACAAGTCGCTGCATGCGTTCGACAAGTACACCGAGCTGAAGGCGACCTGGATCAAGCTCTGATTAGGGCTTTCACGCAGCGCTGATCCCTTGTGGGAGCGAGCCTGCTCGCGAA
>NZ_JAOSHO010000166.1 GCF_025917275.1 Pseudomonas agronomica
CGGGAGCAAGCTCCCTCGCCACGGGTACTCCTGGGTCATTGCGGTCCTTACCGAAGCTTCATCGCCTCACCGCCCTCCTGCATGACTTTCCTGGCGCTGTCCATGAAGCCCTTGGTCACCTCCGTCACCGTATCGCTCATCAACTTGGCCATGTCGGCGGAGCTTTTGACCAGCACCATGGTGCTCTGGCGCTCCTCCATTCCCATCTGCATCTGGAACTGCTTCTCCATCAACGCTTTCTGACGGGTCTCCATCTCGCTCATGAACGAGTCGGGCGTGCGAGGCGGTGGCGTGGAGCTGGACCGTTGCGGGTCATCCAGCGGTCGATCGTCGGGCGCCGCCGTGCGGTTCGCGCCCCGAGTGCGGGGCCGGCCACGTTGGTGCACCGTAGGGGGTACCGATGATGAACGTCCCAGCCCATGCAGGCTTTGGGTGCCGGTGCGCTGCTGGGCGTCGCGAGGTTGCTGGCTCAACGAGGGTGAGCGCGATGGGTGCAAACCTTCGGCGCCCTGCAGGGCACCGGTGCCCCTTATGGACAGCGGATTGGGTTCAGGCATGGAAAATCTCCTCGAGTCGATGGGCGTGCAATGCGCACGGTTGGCAAGCCGGCATCGCCCGGGCGAGTCCGACTCACTACCTGAGTGGCGCCCGCGTATGCATCGGTTCCATCGACCTCAACGCAGGTTCAATTCCGGAATTTCGATCACCTCGCCCTTGGCCTCGTCGTCCAGCTCGCGCAGGACCCGATAGATGTGTGCGACGGCCTGGAGCGTTTCCCTCGGGATATAACCGCCAACGTCTTCGCGGTAGATCGTTCGCGCCAGCCAGATGCACTGGATCACCGGGACGCGCGCAGCCTTGGCCCGCTCGATCAGCGCGCGGGCATCGGCATCGACACCTTTGGTGATCAACTGCGGCAACGGTGTTTGCTCGGGACGGTAGAACAACGCGACGGCATAGTGAGTCGGGTTGACCACCAACATGTCGGCTTCCTCCACCGGCTTGGTTTCCTGGCTGGCGGGCTGGTCGATCAGCTGTCGGGCCAGGCTGCGGCGGTGCATCTTGACGTGGGGGTCGCCTTCCATTTCCTTGAACTCTTTGCGCACCTCTTCTTCGCTCATGCGCAGGCGCTTGGCGAAGAAGTATTTCTGCAGGCCGAAATCGAGGATCGCCAGCACCAGCAACACGCCCAGGCAGATGTGCATGATGTGCCGGAACAGGCCGGACAGCCCGCGCCAATACCCGTTCAGGTCGCCATTGACCAGGCTGATCAACGAACCGAGGGCCGGCATCGTCACCAGGTAAAGCACGCTGGCGATGAACACTGCCTTGACCAGGCCCATGAACAATTGGATCAGCGCCTGGGCGGAGAACATCTGCTGGGCCTGGTTCAACGGGTTCAGGCGGTTCGGATCAGGTTGAAGGGCCTCGGGCGCGAACAGGAAGCCGAACTGCACCCAACCGGCGATCAGGCGCGTGGCAATGGCCAAGCCCACGGTCATCAAGGTGAAGTTGAGCAACACGCCGCCGGCGTGGGCCAGGGTTTCCTCGAAGGCGCGCACGAAGTCGACGTCCAACCGGTGCAGCGGGAACGCGACCATGTCGCCCAGCGCCTGCATGCTGCTGTCGGCCTGGGTCAACGCCACTTCGGTGACTGCCGTGAGCACCAGCAGGCTGCTCAAATCCTGGCTCTGGCCGACCTGACCCTTCTTGCGCGCGTCGCGGATTTTCTTCGGTGTCGCCTGCTTGGTCTTTTCGCCGCTGTCTTCGCTCATGAACGAGCCCCTCCTTCAGGGCGCCGGTATCAACAGATGCAGCAGATGGCGGATTTCCCCGTATCGGCTGAGACGGCCGGTCATCGCGTCCCACAACGTCGGCAGGTAAAACAGCAGGAAGCCCAGGCCAACCAGGCTCTTGGCCGGCATGGCGAGGACGAACACCTGCAATTGCGGGCTGTACAGGCTGAGCAAGGCCAGGGCGAACTCCACCAGCAACAGCAAGCCGATGAAGGGCGCGGCGTAGAGCATCATGTGCATGAACATTTCGCCGAGCAGCCCGAGAAACACACCAAAGCCATCCGCGCCGGGCAACGGGAACCAGACCGTGGGCGACCACACCAGGTAGCTGTCCCAGATCACCTGGGTCAGCGTGCCGATGCCCAAGGTGGCGACCAGCAACAGGATGGTCATTTCCTTGAACAGATGGCCCAAGGGCGTCGTATCCGTGCCGAGCGCCGGGTTCAATTGCCCGCCGATGAGCGCGCCGCGCTGGTTGTCGAGCAAGGCGCCCACCGATTCGTAGAGCCAGAACGGCATCGCCAGCAGCACACCGAGGAGCAAGCCCAGCAGCACCTCCTTGAACATCAGCCCGCCGAGGGTCAGCCAGTCGGCCTGTGCGTCAATCAACGCCTGGCGAATACCCGGCGCGGGCAACATGCCCAGGGCGAATACCACGGCATGGCGCGGCAAGCCTCGCAGATGCTGGAAGCAGAACACCGGGACCAGGTACGCCACCGGGTAAATGCGCGCCATGCCGAGGGCGATCGACAGCAGCAAGTCGAAATACGGAACGAACACCTGGGCCGTCATCAGGTGCTGGCCATCATTTCAAATGCCCGGCGCAACAGCCCCAGCAGCTCGCCGCCAATCCAGCGACCGGTGACCAGCAAGGTCAGTCCCACCGCCACCAGCTTGATGCCGAACGGCAAGGTCTGGTCCTGGATCTGCATCAACGCCTGCACCAGGGAGGTCAGCACGCCAACGATCACCGCGACGATCAAGGGCGGCGCGGACAGCAGCACCACCAACAGCATGCCTTCCTTGAACAACGTCAACGCGTCCATCGCAGACCCTCAAAGATAGGAATAGAAAAGGCTGTCGAGCAACTGCGTCCAACCCTGCACGAGCACGAAGATCAGCAGCTTGAGCGGCAACGAAATGGTCATCGGCGCGACCATCTGCATGCCGAGCGCCAGCAGCAGGTTGGACACGATCAGGTCAATGACGATGAACGGGATGTAGATCAGGAACCCCATCTGGAAACCCGCTTCGAGCTCCGACAGCATGAAGGCCGGGATAAGCAGCATCAGGTCATCGCGGCTGGCTTGCTCGGCGCGCTCCTTGGGCCACATCCGCTGGGTGTTTTCCAGCAGATGGGTGAGGATGTCCGGGTTGGTATTGCGCGACATGAAAGCTTGCAACGGCTTGACCGCGTTCAAGGCCGAACCCTGCAGCGCCTCGGTGCTGCTGAAATCCAGCGGCTGCTCCTTCAGTTGCTCGGCGATGTTGTGACCGACCGGCGCCATGATGAACAGCGTCGCGGCCAGGGCGATGGCGTAGAGCGCCATGTTCGGCGGCACCTGCTGCACGCCGATGGCGTTGCGGGTGATGGTCAATACGATGGCGATCTTGAGAAAGGCGCTGCAGATGATCAGCAGCAGCGGAACCAACGAGATCCCGCCGATGAACAGCGCCAGCAGAAAGGGGTCGACCCCCTGGAAGCTCATCCAGCCACATCCACGCGAGTGACTTGCAGGCCGAGCCGACCCTCGACGTCCACCAGTTCACCGTGGGCCAAGGCCCGTTCACCATGGAACAACGTCGCCGCACCCGGTGCCACGCCCTGGACCTGGAGCACCACGCCGGGCGCCAGGTTGCGCAGTTCGCCCAGGGTCAGGCTCAAGTGACCACAGCGTATCGTCAGCGCCAGGGGCAGATCGTCGAAGCGCTCGCCCGTGGCGGCAGGCCCGTGCTCCGGCGTTTCTGCGGCTTGAGCATCGGCATCGTCAGGCGCTGCGAAATCCGCTGCTGTGGGCGCCTCGGCGTCGGCTTCGTAGCGGGCGGTATCGTCCCAGTCGGGGGTCAGGATATCGGTGTCACCGGTAGTGCTCATATCGGTCTCCTCCAGAGCGAGCAAAGTCAGGCGCAACGGCGCGGCGCGGCTGTGCACGCCGACCCGCAGGCAGTGCCGGCCGAGGCGAACCAGCCCTTGGCCGGATGGGTCGAACAAGGCGGTTTCCGGCACCAGCACGTCACCGGGGCGCAGCGCCGACACTTGCCCGGCCGCCAGCGCGAGGTGTCCCAGAAGCAATGGAACGTGCAGCGCAAAATGATCGTCCACCTGTGTTGTCCGCCGCTGCCAAGGCGCTGCGCGAAGCAATCCCAGCAAGGTCGGCCCGGCCAGTTCCAGGTGACTCGTCCCATGGGCCGCGCCCAGCCGTGCTTCGAGCCGGCAGGGAATGCCCCGGACCGCGGGGCCGGTGGTTGGCTTGAGAAAACCGAATGCCTGGCGCAACGGCTCGCTCAGGGTCTGCTGGAACAGCTGCCAGAACCAGGCATCGTCCGGCCCAGGCTCGGCCGGCAGGACCACCGGACATTCACCGAACAAACTGAGTAGCGGCCCCGGCTCGTCAAGGGCCAGGACGCCATGGGCGCACTCGAGCAAACACGACTCGCCTCCCAAGGCGCCGCTGCCCAGGGTCAGTTCCAGCAAGCCCGTCTCGCCCGCCACCTCGAAAGACAAGCTGACGCCCGTTCCCAATCGCTGCCTGGCGACGGCGTCATCGCCGCTCACCGGTGGCAGCGCCAAAGCCTGTACGCTCATGTCACGCTCGCCTCTTCTTCGTCGGTCACGCGCACCACCACCGGTTGGCCCAGGCTTTGGGCCAGTGCCTCTTCGAGGCGCCCAGCTCGACTCGAAAGCCGCGCGCGCGTCTCTTCGCTTTCGCCGCTCAGGCCGATGTCCCAGCCGGACGTCCCGCCCAGCCGCTGCGCAGTCACCCTGATCCGCCCCAGATGGGGAAGGTGCAGCAACAGGTCCAGTTGCTGGTCGAGGGTGGCCTGCAGGCGTGGCGAGAGCTGATCGACAAATGCCTCTACTTCACTGCCTTCCAGGTTCACCAATCCTGATAGGGAGCCGGTGCCCGCCATGTCGTCCTCGGAGCCGCCCCGTGGCGCATCGACCCACTGGCGAAACCAGTAGCCATCGCTGCGTTCTGCCGTCACCTCGGGGTCGCGCCCGGTGCCAGGCAAAGGCTCGCGCGCCACGGGACGACTGGCCCGGCTCACTTGGGCAAGCGGTTGCTCGTATGCATGGGATGCGTGACGAACGGGGGCCGCCGCAGGGCTGCCATGGGGCGACGGTCCGCCGTGCATAGAGCGTTCATTCATCGCTGGGGGTCTCCACCAGGTAGTCCATCATCGCGCTGAGCTTTTCCAGGTCACGCCTGCGCCCTTGCAGCCGCTGCTGGGCGGCTTCGGTGGCGCGTGCCTGTTGCGCCTGTTCCTCGTCGAGTGCCTGCAAGGCTTGCGCTTGCTCGGCCAAGTCGCCGATCAAGCGTCGCTCCTCGGTGCTCCAGGCGTTGAGTTCACAGACGCTCAGCGCGCGGCCACGGTGCTCGCCGTATAACGCCTCGCGCTGCGCTGCCTGCTGTTCGCTCGCGGCTTGCCAACGCGCCCGCGCGGCGGCGACTGCTGCTTCGCGCTCGCGCAACAGGTCGCGCTGTTGGCGCCAGGCCCGTTCGGCTTGCGCTTCGCGGTGCCGACGCACCGGCGCCAGGGCATCCAGGTCAGCCCGGGACATAAGCGGTCAACTGCTGGAGATGGGCGAGCGTCGACGCAAACGGCTCGGGCTCGCGCAGGTCCTGGCGCAGGAATGCGTCCAGGGCACCGCGCGACTCCACCGCCAGGTCGGTCAAGGGGTCGGCGCCGGCCTGGTATTCGCCCAGGCGCAGCATCAGCTCGATCTGATCGTAGGCCGACAGCAAGCGGCGCAGGTTGATGCCCGCGCGCAGGTGCTCGGCGTCGGCCACATTGGCCAGGGTCCGCGACAGACTGGCGAGCACGTCGATGGCCGGGTAGTGACCGCGCTCGGCGAGTTTGCGCGACAGGACGATGTGGCCGTCGAGCAGCGAACGCACTTCGTCCGCCACCGGATCGTTCATGGAGTCCTGCTCGATGAGCACGGTATAGAGCGCGGTGATCGCCCCGTCATTGCTCAACCCCGCCCGTTCCACCAGGCGCGGCAACAGGCTGTACACCGAAGGAGGCAAGCCGCCACGCCCCAACGGCTCGCCCGCCGCCAGGCCGATTTCCCGCTGGGCGCGGGCGAACCGGGTCAGTGAATCGATGAGCAGCAAGACCCGCTGGCCCCGGGCACGAAAGCCCTCGGCCAGGGCGGTGGCGGTGAATGCCGCGCGGGCGCGCTCCATGCTGGAACGGTCGGACGTGGCGCACACCAGGACCGCACGGGCCCGCAGCTCATCATCCAGTTCATGGTCGAGGAATTCCCGCAGCTCGCGACCGCGCTCGCCGATCAGCCCGAAAACGATCACATCACATTCAACGTTGCGGGCGATCTCCGCCAACAGCGTGGTCTTGCCGCAACCGGCGCCGGCGAACAGCCCGACGCGCTGGCCTTCGCCGAGCGTCAGCGCGCCGTCTATGGCGCGTACGCCAGTCATCAACGGTCGCTGGATGCGCGGCCGCGCGGTCGGCGGCGGGGCTTCGCCGATCACTTGCGAGGCCTCCGGCACTTGAGGCCCGGCGAACGCGCCTATGCCATCCTCAAGCAAAGGGCGGCCAAAGCCATCCAGCACCTGCCCCAGCAGCTGCGGGCCGACGGTCACCCGATGCGGCATGCCCAGCGGCTCCACCGCCGCACCTACGCGAACACCCTCCAGGCCACCCAGGGCGCTGAGCAAGGCGTCGTGCTGGTCGAAGCCGACGATCTCGGCGAGCAATGGCTCACGCCCGTCACGCTCGACCTGGCAGAGGTCACCGATCTGCGCCCCCGGCAGCCGGCACTGCAACAAGATCCCGCTGACCCGCTGCACCCGTCCGCGCACCATGACCGGCGCGAATCGGCGCAGGCGTGCCCGCTGCCCGGCTTCCCAGGTTTCCAATCGGGCAATGGCGGCGTGCATCACCACGTCACCTCGTAGCGCTGCTCGCCTTCGAAGGTGACTTTGCCGCTGTCGATGGCGGTCAGCCGCAGGCCATCGATCTGATCGCCGAGGAACAGCCGGCGCCCATCGGAGGTGACGACGTGACCACGCTTGCCGCCGACAATCTGGGCGATCTGGAACGGCAGTTGCGTCAGCCGTTCCTTGACGCTGGCCGTGATCTCCACTGACGTATCGTAGCGCGCGTGGAAACGCTCCATCAGCCGCTCGACCACCGCCAGGCGCTGGCGCGGCAGCTCGCCAACCAGCGCCAGCCGACCGTCCTGGACCTCGATCCGGACATTGGCATCCAGGTCGCGCTCCTGGAGCATGCGATCCAGCTCCAGGCGAACCGCCTCCACTGTGTCCAATGCAGCCTTGGCCGGCTTGTGCTGCTGCGCCGCACTGGGCGCTACCGTCGGTGCCGGTTGGCTGGTAAAGGCCCACGCGCTGGAGGCGACGGTGATCACCGCCGCAGCGATTCCCAGGCGCTTGGGCCACGACGGCCGTGCCGCGGTTTTTTGGGTTTCGCGGTCCGCCGTCAAGTGCGCAGCGTCATCCAGTGCCGCTTCTTCAGGCCAAGGCTGATCGGCCGGGGCCAGGCACAACCAGACGCCGGCGATGGAAAAGGGTGTATTGCCTGGCAAAGGCTCGGTCGCGGCCCAAGGCTGGCCTTGTCCGTTGCAAACCACGCCCTCCAGCGACGCCAGCAGCCACTGGCCCTGGACTAGGCTGACGGCAGCGTGACGCCCGCAGATGCCTGGGTCGTAGAGCGCGAGATCGGCGTCTTCCGCCGCCCCGACAACCCATTGCTCACCCACCAGCGGCAATGCCGCCCCCCGGTGCAGACCACTCAATACGCGTAGTTCGAACATGGCCAATTCCTCAAGGCGCGACCGATGTGCGCCGACAATCCGCTTGAACGACGGGGCACGGGCGGCCCTCGTCCACTGTCACAGCCAGGCCATCGGACGCGCCTGGTTTCACATCGCTACGCGTGGCATCGCGGCTGGCGCGCCAAGCGCAAGAACACGTCATGCGGCGTCCTCGATCTGGAGGGTTTCCTGCTCCAGATCAAAGCGCCCCAGCACGGTGACCTGGGCATTGCTGTGCAACTCGCTGAAGGCCAGCACCGGCACATGGTTGAACTCGTCGCGCAACAGATCCCGCAGCGGCGCGCGCAAGTCCTGGGCCACCAACAGCACCGCCACGCGCTTGGCCCGCAGCGGAAAACCTTCGCGCAGTTGCAGGACCAGGGCGCGGGTGTGCACGCTTTCCAAGGCAAAGAAGGTTTCCGTCTGGGTCTGGCGCAACGCGTCGCGCAGCAGCCCTTCGGTCTCCGGCGTCAGCAGCCAGACGTGCAGGCCGTTTTCATCGCGGTACTGGTGGTAGATCTGCGACTTCAAGGCGATGCGCGCGTAGTCGGTCAGCGCACCAACGTCACGCTCGTGCTGGCCGTGCTCGATCAACGACTCGGCGATCAGCCGCACCGCCCGCAGCGGCACGCCTTCGCCCGCCAGGCGTTGCAGCACGGCAGCGAAACGGGCCAGGGGCATGGTCCGTTGCAGTTCCTGCACCAGCTCTGGCTGGCCGGCTTCGAGCCAGCTGAGAATCGACTTGCTCTCCTGCAAGCCGAGGAACTGCGGCCCGGTGGCAAACATCGCGCGGCTCATGCGTTCCACCAGCAACTCTCCCGCCGGTACCGCTTCCACACGTTCGTCCGCCAGCAACGGGTCGTCGGGCGCCAGCCAGAGCCATTGATGCTCGTCGCGTACTTCGCTGCCGACCCGGGCATCCTGCGGTTCGAACGGCAACGGCCCGCGGGCGACGGCTACGCGATCTCCAAACGTGGCGCGCAGCATCGGCACCTCGTGCACGCAGAAGCGAAATTCGTCGTCCTCCAGGCGCGCGCTGTATTCGATCTCGAACGGCGGCAAGGTCAGGCCAAAACCGGCGACCAGAGCGTTGCGTTTCTTGCGGATCGCCTGGATGACTTCTTCGGCGGCCGGGTTGCCTTCCATCGACTTGGAGAACTGCAAGAGATAGGCCCGGGTCGGGTCGAAGCTGCGCAAATCCTCGGCACCATTGTGCTCCGGTGTCACGCTCGCTTGAGGCTGCTCGCCTTCGCGGGCCTGTCGCGCGCGGCCATACAGCTGGACGATGCCCGCCGTGCCGGTGATCACCGCAATGACGATAAACACCAGCGTCGGCATGCCGGGCAATGCAGCGAAGCCGAGCATGCCCACCGAAGCGATGACCCAGGCCTTGGGTTCGGCGGTCAATTGCTTGGCGATTTCCTTGCCGACGCTGCTGCCCGCCGGCTGCCCTTCCGGCGATACGCGGGTGATGATCATGCCGGCGGTGAGGGAAATCAGCAGTGCAGGAATCTGCGCAATGAGGCCGTCGCCGATGGTCAACACGGCATACAAGTGCATCGACTCGGACGCGCTCATATCGTGCTGGACCATGCCGACCGAAAAGCCGCCGATGAGGTTGATCACCACGATCACCAGGCCGGCGATGGCGTCGCCCTTGACGAACTTCATCGCCCCGTCCATCGCCCCGAACAGTTGGCTTTCCTTGTTCAGTTCCTCGCGACGACGGCGCGCTTCACTGACGTCGATCAGGTTGGCCCGCAGGTCGCTGTCGATGGACATCTGCTTGCCCGGCAAGGCGTCCAGGGTGAACCGCGCCGCCACTTCGGCGACCCGCTCCGAGCCCTTGGTGATCACCAGGAAGTTGACCACCGTGAGGATGAGGAAGATCACCAGCCCGACGGCCAGGTTGCCCCCGACCACGAAATTGCCGAACGCCTGGACGATATGGCCGGCGTCGCCCTGGAGCAGGATCAACCGCGTGGTCGCCACCGACAGTGCCAACCGGAACAACGTGGTCAATAGCAGCACGGCCGGAAACGAGGAGAACGCCAACGGCCGTGGCAGGTACAACGAAAGCACGATCAAC
>NZ_JAOSHO010000167.1 GCF_025917275.1 Pseudomonas agronomica
CCCAGGCGTCAACGGTACTGTCGCTTTTCCTTGCTTTGGTCGGATTGCTCATTGCATCGCCTCTTGTCGGTTTTGTAGGTGATTGCATAGGGACTCGACCACAGTTAAGACGATGATTGCCCGCACGACAAATGTGGATTAGGCAATAATCAATCTCATTAGTCGATTTGGTTCTTTACATATACTCAAACATCACTTTTGCGCATAACTCAAAACAGGTATCTTGCACCGGCTCCTTTAGGAGTGCGCGGCCGTGCGCGCAGAATTGCCGAGGCAGAACCCGATTTCAGCGAGCCAACCTGCAGCTGTTTCTGATCGGCCCAAGCCTGAGAACGAGACTTATATGTACGTATATGACGAGTACGATCAGCGGATCATCGAGGACCGCGTCAAGCAGTTCCGTGATCAGACCCGACGCTATCTGGCAGGCGAGCTGAGCGAAGAAGAATTCCGCCCTCTGCGCTTGCAGAATGGCCTGTATATCCAACGCTTCGCGCCGATGCTGCGCGTAGCGGTGCCCTATGGCCAACTGACCTCGCGCCAGGTGCGCAAGCTGGCCCAGATTGCCCGCGACTATGACAAGGGCTACGCCCACATCAGTACCCGGCAGAACGTCCAGTACAACTGGCCGGCCCTGGAAGATGTGCCTGAGATCCTGGCCGAACTGGCCACCGTGCAGATGCACGCGATCCAGACCAGCGGCAACTGCCTGCGCAACGTCACCACCGACCAGTTCGCCGGCGTCTCGGCCGATGAGTTGATCGACCCACGTCCGTGGTGCGAAATCGTTCGCCAATGGACCACGTTCCACCCGGAATTCGCCTACCTGCCGCGCAAATTCAAGATCGCCATCAATGGCTCGAGCTCGGACCGCGCGGCCATCGAAGTCCATGACATCGGCCTGGAAGCGGTCTACAACGCCGCCGGCGAGCTGGGCTTCCGCGTGCTGGTGGGTGGCGGCCTGGGACGTACCCCGGTGGTCGGCGCGTTCATCAACGAGTTCTTGCCGTGGCAGGACCTGTTGAGCTACCTCGACGCCATCCTGCGGGTGTACAACCGCTATGGCCGTCGCGACAACAAGTACAAGGCGCGTATCAAGATCCTGGTCAAGGCGCTCACGCCTGAAGTGTTCGCCGAAAAGGTCGAGGCCGAAATGGTCCACCTGCGCGGCGGCCAGACCACCCTGACCGAAGCCGAAGTGCATCGCGTCGCCAAGCACTTCGTCGACCCAGCCTATAAAGCCCTGGACAACCAGGACGCCGAACTGGCTGCCCTCGATAAGGAACACCCAGGTTTCGCCCGCTGGCGCACCCGCAATACCCTGGCCCACAAGAAGCCGGGCTACGTCGCGGTGACCCTGTCGCTGAAACCGACCGGCGTTGCGCCCGGCGACATCACCGACAAGCAACTGGACGCCGTCGCCGACCTGGCCGAGCGCTACAGCTTCGGCCAACTGCGCACCTCCCACGAGCAGAACATCATCCTGGCGGACGTTGAGCAGAGCCAGTTGTTCACCCTGTGGGGCGAGTTGCGCGAACAAGGTTTCGCCACCCCGAACATCGGCCTGTTGACCGACATCATCTGCTGCCCGGGCGGTGATTTCTGCTCGCTGGCGAACGCCAAGTCGATCCCGATCGCCGAATCTATCCAGCGCCGCTTCGACGACCTGGACTACCTGTTCGACATCGGCGAGCTGGACCTGAACATTTCCGGCTGCATGAACGCCTGTGGTCACCACCACGTCGGCCACATTGGCATCCTGGGCGTGGACAAGAAAGGCGAAGAGTTCTACCAGGTCTCCCTCGGCGGCAGCGGCAGCCGCGACGCCAGCCTGGGCAAGATCCTCGGCCCCTCGTTTGCCCAGGATGACATGCCGGATGTGATCGAGAAGCTGATCGACGTGTACATCGAACAACGTACCGAAGACGAACGTTTCATCGACACTTATCAACGTATCGGCATCGACCTCTTCAAGGAACGCGTCTATGCAGCGAATCATTAAGAACAACGAAGTCATCGACGAGAGCTGGCACTTGCTGCCCAAGGACGCGACCCTCGATGGCATTTCCAACTGCGACGACCTGATCGTGCCCCTGGCCCTGTGGCGCGATCATGCACACGCTTTGAAAGCCCGCGACGGCGGCCTGGGTGTGTGGCTGGACGCCGACGAGGAAGCGGAAGAAATCGGTGACGACGCCAACCAGCTGCAGGTCATCGCCCTGAACTTCCCGGCCTTCACCGACGGACGCAGCTACTCCAACGCTCGTCTGTTGCGTGAGCGCTATGGTTTCAAGGGTGAACTGCGCGCCATTGGCGACGTGCTGCGCGACCAACTGTTCTACATGCGCCGTTGCGGCTTCGACGCCTTTGCCCTGCGTGCCGACAAAGACCCGTATGAAGCCCTTGAAAGCCTCAAGGATTTCTCGGTGACTTATCAGGCCGCCACTGACGAGCCGCTGCCGCTGTTTCGTCGTCGCTGAAACTGATGCATGAAGAAGCCCTGGACCGGGTGACCGGTTCAGGGCTTTTTTTGTTGATGGATATTGGGAGCAGAACCTAATCTTCAGCCCACCTTGGCCCCATGTGGGAGCGAGCTTGCTCGCGATGGCGGCGGCACATTCAACATCGCCTGCCCGGGCAAACCGCTATCGCGAGCAAGCTCGCTCCCATAGGGTTTAGTGGTGGCCACCCGCCTCGAATTACCAAAACCGCTGCTGGGTCAACCGACTCCACCAACTGAGCAACACTCGATCCACCGAACCGCTGGCCGCCATGCCGATGCGCTCTTGCAGGCTTTTGCGTTCGGCGTAGTGCAGGTGATAAAGCTCGGCGCCCTTGGCCCGTTCGGCCAGGTATTCATCGCTGGTCTTGAGCTCGTCCACCAGGCGTTTTTCCAGCGCGGCGACACCGAGCCAGACCTCACCGGTGGCCACTTCGTCGATTGCCAGTTGCGGGCGATAGTTGGACACGAAGTTCTTGAACAACGCATGGGTAATGTCCAGGTCTTCCTGGAACTTCTCCCGGCCCTTCTCGGTGTTCTCGCCAAACACCGTCAGCGTTCGCTTGTACTCGCCCGCAGTCAGCACTTCGAAGTCGATGTCGTGTTTCTTCAGCAACCGATTGACGTTGGGCAACTGGGCCACGACGCCGATGGAACCCAGGACGGCGAACGGAGCGCTGATGATCTTCTCGCCGATGCACGCCATCATGTAGCCGCCGCTGGCCGCCACCTTGTCGATGCACACCGTCAACGGCACGCCAGCCTGGCGAATTCGCGCCAGTTGCGACGAGGCCAGGCCGTAGCTGTGGACCATGCCGCCACCGCTTTCCAGGCGCAGGACCACTTCGTCCTTCGGGGTCGCAAGGGTCAGCAGCGCAGTGATTTCGTGGCGCAGGCTTTCGGTGGCGGAGGCCTTGATGTCGCCGTCGAAATCCAGCACGAACACCCGTGGCTTGGCCGCCGGTTTGTCTTTCTGTTTCTTCCCGGCTTTTTCAGCCTTGCCTTCGCGCTTGCGCAAGGCCTTGAGCTGGTCCTTGTCCAGCAGCGTCTGCTCCAGGCGCTCGCGCAACCCTTTATAGAAATCGTTGAGCTTGCTGACCTGCAATTGCCCGGCCGACTTGCGCCGCCCCTTGCTGCGCAGCGCAGCAAAACTGGCCATGACCACCAGAATGGCGATCACCAGCGTCACCGTCTTGGCCAGGAAACCGGCGTACTCGACAAAAAACTCCACAGCGACTCCTTAAATGCAATGCGCCACTGAACGCAGGCGCGTAACGCTGCCAGCATACCCATGCGCTTGCCCTGCTGCCAGCCATGAAACCCGCCGTTACGTAACGCGGCTGAGACAGGACGGGCTGTAACGGTCATTTCAAACAAGCGTATGTTTTTTCATTGACAGGCCAACGCCATCCTCATAACCTCGCCAAACCTTCAACGTACCGGGATGACGCGGACGTGGGCAGCATTTATCTGATTCGACATGGCCAGGCCTCCTTCGGTGCGGATGACTACGATGTCCTTTCGCCCAATGGCATACGCCAGGCGCAAGTGCTCGGCAGCCACCTGGCGGAGCTGGGTGTCGTGTTCGATCGCTGCCTCTCGGGCGAGCTGCGTCGCCAGCAGGACACGGCCACCGGGGCGCTGGGCCAGATGGCCGCCGCCGGGCTGCCGGTTCCCGAGTTGGAGATCGACGCCGCGTTCGACGAGTTCGATGCCGACGCGGTCATTCGCGCGCTCTTGCCAGATATGCTCCCCCAAGAGCCCGAAGCGCTGCATATCCTCCGCAACGCCGCCCAGAACCGCGCCGAATTCCAACGCATCTTTGCGCTAATCGTCGAGCGTTGGCTCAGTGGCCGCTATGATCCGCCCGGGCTGGAAAGCTGGCTGGGCTTCGTCGAGCGGGTCCAGGGCGGCCTGCACCGGATCCTCGACAATGCCGACAAGTCCCACAAGATCGCCGTATTCACCTCCGGCGGAACCATCACCGCCCTGCTCCACCTGATTACCCAGATGCCCGCCAAACAGGCTTTCGAGCTGAACTGGCAGATCGTCAACACCTCGCTCAACCAATTGAAATTCAGGGGCCGCGAGGTGGCCCTGGCTTCCTTCAACAGTCATGCCCACCTGCAACTGTTGAAGACCCCGGACCTCATCACCTTCCGCTGAGTCCGGTTTGCTGTAGACCCTTGCTGTATTACCCCGAATAAGGATCGAAACCATGACCTCCGTAGCCGACGCCGTAAAAGCCATGCAAGCCAAGTTCAACCCAGCCGCCGCTGCCGGCCTGGACCTGGTATTCGGTTTCAACATTACCGATGAAGACAAGCAGTACGCCCTGATCGTCAAGGACGGCACTTGTGACATCCAGGAAGGCGAACATCCTGACGCCAACTGCACGCTGGTCCTGGACAGCGAGACCCTCAAGGGCATCGTCAGCGGCGAGACCGACGGCATGCAGGCGTTCATGGGCGGCAAGCTGCGCGTGGAAGGCGACATGATGCTGTCGATGAAACTGGCCGAGCTGTTCCCAGCCTGAGATCGGGTTCGAATCCTGGCTGTAATCCAATCCCGCCCTTGTGGCGGGATTTTTGTTTTTTGCGAGCAGGCTCGCTCCCACAGAAATGTGGATGGTATCGGATCGCTGGGCCAACTCTTACAATGCCCGCTCCACCCGCTTCGGCCTGAACATGGACATCGACCTCGCCCGCACCTTCCTGGAAATCGTCCGCCACGGCAGCCTCGCCGCTGCGGCGGAAAAGTTGCACGTCACCCAGACGGCGATTACCGCCCGGGTACAGAAGCTCGAAAGCCAGCTTGGCTGCGCGCTGTTCGTGCGCAACCGGGCCGGCGCACGATTGACCGCCGATGGCGAAGCCTTCGTGGTCTATGCCAACCAGCTTGTGCAGACCTGGGAAGCCGCCCGCCGGGACCTGCCGTTGCCCGAGGGCTATCGCAACGTCTTGCATCTCGGCGGCGAGGTCAGCTTGTGCAATCCCTTGATGCTCGCCTGGGCCGGCGAGCTGCGCCGGAAGATCCCCGGCCATGCCTTGCGCATGGACATCCGCGACGGTGAAAAACTGCTACAGCAATTGGAGTTGGGGTTGCTGGATGCCGCGGTGGTGTATCAGCCCGAATATTGGCCGAGGCTGCAGGTCGAGCAGTTGCTGGAAGAAAAACTCATCCTCGTGCGCCTGGCCACTCGTCCCGAGCCCTACGTATACATCGACTGGAGCGCCGACTTCCGCCGTCAGCACGACACAGCGCTGCCGGACAAGGCCAAGGCCGCCGTAACCTTCAATCTCGGCCCCCTGGCGCTGCAGTACATCCTGGAGAACGGCGGCAGCGGCTATTTCCGCACGCGGGTCGTACAGAGCTACCTGGACAGCGGCATTCTGGAGCGGGTGCCCAAGGCGCCGGAATTCAATTACCCGACCTACCTGGTGTATTCCAGGGACCGGGATTCGGCGGCGCTGCAACAGGCATTCGAGGTGCTGCGAGAGATCGTCAAGACCGGCAGTGACTGGTCCCAGCGTTGGGATCCGCTGGGCTGATGGATGGGGTGGGGCCGCTTCGCGGCCCAGCGGGAGCAAGCTCCCTCGCCACAAAAGCGCTTAGCGGATGGCCGTCATGGCTACTTCTGCATCCGCGCGGCGATCTGGTCCTTGATTTGCAACCGCTCCTTCTTGAGCGTCTCCAAGGCCGCATCAGCAAGGACCGCAGGTGGTTTCTCGGCCTTCACCACCTCGGCATCAAGCTTGGCGTATTGTTTGATCAACGCGTCGAGACTCTCGTCCTCTCGGCGTTTTTTCAGGATGTCTTCTTCTGTGCACTTCAGATCCTGGCAGAGATCATGGGACACCGGCATGGAGCACCTCCTTCGTGAGTTCGGTGGCGAGTGCTTTTCGGGGCACTGCCTGTCATCAGCATGGCCTTGCCAGTCGGCTTCTGTCGACCGCCAATCCGACCAGCGGTGACCGTTCGTCGTGCCGCGACGCGCTTCGATCAAACCTTCCCCCGCGCTTTCCCCTCCATTGATCAGTACCCAGAGAAACACCTGTACAACCTGTGTGGAGACTTACCTATGGACAGATTTACCCTGCGTCAACTCGGCCTGGCTGTTGCCCTGAGTAGCAGCATGGGCATGGCATGGGCCGCGACCTCCAACGACTTCGTCGACAACGCGGCGGCCGGCGGTATTGCGGAAATCGAAACAGGCAAGCTGGCCCTGCAGAAAAGCCAATCGGCGGACATCAAGGAGTTCGCCAACAAGATGATTGCCGACCACACCAAGGCCAACGAAGAGCTGAAGGCGCTGGCGAAGAAACATGACATCGAGGTACCGGACGACACCACGTTGATGAAGAAAGCCAAGGCCAAGATTCTCGACGTGCGCGACGAGTCCTTCGATCCGGCCTATGCGAATAACCAGGTGATGGCTCACGAAGAGACCGTTGCCCTGTTCAAGAAAGAGGCCGAGACGGTCACTGATGACAAGAAGCCTGGCAATACCGAGCTCAAGGCGTTTGCCCAGAAAATGCTGCCGGACTTGCAGCATCACCTGGAGATGGCCAAGAAGCTTCAAGCGGCCCACCCCAGTAAATAACGTCCTATCGAATAAGAAAGCCCGACTCTCGAGTCGGGCTTTTTGTTGATCAGCTGTCGGCAGTGTCGATATCGGCATCCGTCTTGTCACCCGGTCCAGGCCGATCCGGTTCCGGCTTGAAACCCGGGCTGTAGGTGTTGTCATTGTCCTGATGATGTTTCTTCTGATCGACCTCACGGGCAGCACTATGAGCCTCGTGTGTCTCAGCCGAATTGGCAGGCTGGTTATTCGCCACTTGAGGATCGACAGCCGGATCGTTACGCGAGGACGGGGTTTGCGTCTGGCCTTGTTGCTGAGTATTTGCAGAGTCGCTCATTAGACACCTCGTTCATGACAAGGCCGAATAGTGATCGGCCCTGGTTATTCGAAGGCAGGACGACGGCTTGGGTTCCATTCTTTTGCCGCGTCGGGCTCATTCTTCCAGCACTGAGCTGACCATCCGCGCCAGCGCATCCGGGCTATACGGCTTGCTCAACAGATGCGTATCGGGGCTCAACTGGTGGTTACGCGAAATGATGTCGCGGGTGTGTCCCGACGTGAACAGGACCGGCACCGGCGGGGTCTGCACCTTGGCCCAGGCCGCCAGGTCAGAGCTCTTGATCAGGCCGGGCATGACCACATCAGTGAAGATCAGGTCCACCGAGACGCCGTCGAGCAACAACTCCATGGCCTCGTCGCCGTTGGCGGCGGTCAGGGTTCGATAACCGAACTGCTCCAGCAACTCCACCGACGCCGCGCGCACGTCATCGTTATCCTCGACCACCAGGATCGTTTCCTCCAGGCCGGGCTGGAGCGTGCGCGGGTGCGCCTGTTCCGGGGATTCAGGCTTATGGCTGCGGGGGAAATACATATGCACTTGCGTGCCTTCCCCCGGGTGACTGGCAATCTCGATATGCCCGCCACTCTGCTTGACGAACCCGAACACCATGCTCAATCCGAGCCCGGTGCCCTGGCCATCGGTCTTGGTGGTAAAGAACGGCTCGAACACCTGGTTCAACACTTCAGGCGCCATGCCGGCGCCACGATCGATCACCGACAACCGTACGTAATCACCGGCCACGACACCTTTGCCAGCGCAGGACGACTCGTCCAGGGCAATATTTTCCCCGACCATGCTGATGACGCCTTCGCCACCCATGGCATCGCGCGCGTTGATCGCCAAATTCAGCAGGGCGTTTTCCAACTGGTTGCGATCGACATGGATGCACCACGGCTCCGGGGGCAACGACACCTCGATCCGGATGGTTTCCCCCAGCGCCCGTTGCAGCAATTCGCCCAGGCCATCGTAGATGCGTCGAGGATTGTAGACCGCCGGCGACAGCGGCTGGCGACGGGCGAAAGCCAGCAACTGCGATGACAGCTTGGCGCCCCGCTCCACCGCTTCGATCGACGCGCCGACCCGCCGTTGCACGTTGGGATTGTCAGGCTCGTGGCGAGCCAGCAAATGCAGGTTGCCGGCAATCACCTGGAGCAGGTTGTTGAAGTCATGGGCGACGCCGCCAGTGAGCCCGCCGATGGCTTCGAGTTTCTGCGATTGGCGCAACTGTTCTTCAGCCGCCAAGCGCGCCTGGACCTCATTATCGACGCGCTGCTCCAGGTCGCGGGTGAACTTGAGCAGCGACGCTTCGGCGGCCTTGCGCTCGTTGATGTCGATCAGCACGCCGGGAAAACGCAGGGGCTTGCCCAACGCATCGAACTCGCATCGACCGCTGGCCAGCACCCAAAGGTAATCGCCCTCGGCACGACGCAAACGGTATTCAGCGGTGTAGGGAACGCCCGTGCGCAAGGTCAGATCGACCCGCTGCTCCACGTCCTCGATGTCATCGGGATGGATGCGCTGGCGAGCAATCTCGATGGGCAGTGCATCCAGCGGGCACTCAGGCGGATAGCCAAACGTACGGGCGAAACGCTCGTCGCCAGACAGTGTGTCGGTGGTGATATCCCAAACAAACGACCCCAGCAACGGCCCAGCAGAAAGCGCCAGCTGGATGCGCTCATTGACCGCGCGATAGCTGCGCTCGGCCTCTTGCCGGGCCCGCTCGCTCAGCACCAGTTCGGTAGTTTCCACCACGATCGCCAACACGCCGGCCGGCGATTGGTCATCGTCCGGCACCGGGCTGTAGTAGAGATCCATCCAGACGTCTTCGGGCTTGCCGTCACGCAGCAGCACCAGTTCCTTGCTGCGGTAGGACAACGTGCCGCCAGCCAGGCACACGTCCAATACATGGCGGTTGAACTCGGCCACCTCCGGCCACCCCAACTCCACCGCCCGTCCCAGCAGGTACGGATGGCGACCGCCGGCAAATTCGGCATAGGCATCGTTGTAGATCATGAAGCCCTGGCGGCCCCACAACATGACCATCGGCAAGGGCGACGCCAGCATCACTTGGACCGCGCTGCGCAAGCTGGCGGACCAATGCTCGATCGCACCCAGTTCGGTGCGACTCCAATCGTGCGCCCGGATGCGCCGGGCCATCTCTCCGTCCCAACCGGGACACCCGTTACTCTGGGATAAGAACTTCATGGAACGACTCTCACCTCAAACTACCAGCAGGGAAGCGGCATACCACAAGTCCCTTGTGCTAGTGCTTCGAGCACGGGGTTGGCAATTGGTTTCATGCAGAGGCTTTTGCGCCGGCCCT
>NZ_JAOSHO010000168.1 GCF_025917275.1 Pseudomonas agronomica
GCAAGCTCCCTCGCCACGGAGGGGCAGGGAGCGGAAATAAGGGGGGTAAAACGAATTAAGGCTGTTTGAAATGCCCCGGAACATCATGTTCCGTTTCGTTTGGCTTAGTTCTTTTCTGAACTTGAACATCGCTGATCTCGGCACTCTTTAGTTCCGTGAACGTCACCCTCAAAAGCGCCTCGGCTTCTTCGGTGGTCAGCGTCTCGGTGTCCGTCGCCAACACTCGGTTATCGGGTTGGCCATCGGCGATAAAACTGATGATGAATCGATCCTGGCTCATTCATGACCTCGACAGGTTAAGCGCCAGGACGCAGCAGAGCTGCGCCCCAACGATTCTCCGGGTTACGACTTCCGGCCACCGCCGTGGCTGCGTTCGCCACCTTTGCGGCCAGCTTCAGACGCTTTTTCCCGGTCATTTGCGAAGTTGCCGCCGGAAGCATGTCCGCCTTTCTTGCCGGCTTCGGATGCTTTCTCACGGTCGTTTGCGAAGTTACCTGGGTTTTTGTTTCCGCTATTAGCCATTTCGAGAATCCTCATTTTGGTTAAGCGAGTAAAACGTGCCTCGCAGTACTGTGAAAGAAAATGGCGGAGGGAAGTTTAAAAAAAAACGTTTCGCTGGCGACGAACGGTATTGGTTTGAAAAAGTGCATGGAAAAGTTATACAGCCGTTTCGCTTGAACTTATACAACATGGATTTTGTTAATAAACAAAACGGCGTCAAATCGAATTTATTCATTGCCAAAGGAACGGTTTCAATCCTCGCCGCCGCTCACTTTCCAATGCTTGGCCTCGGGTGGGAACACCACTTGTTCAACCCGGTGCGCGATGCCGAAGGCCAGGGAATTCTCCGCCGGGATCACTCGTTCTTCGGCGCACAGGCATTTGAAAATATCCAGTTGCGTGGCGGCACCGGCCGTTTCCTTGACGTAGATTTCCACGTACCGCGCCACGTCGTTGTCCAGGCTGGACAGGTATTCGCGCAAGCGCGAATGGTCCACGGATTTCTGGCCGAAATACCAATTCATCGGGTGGATCAGGAAGCGCGAATGCGGGGTCGTGGTGCGGTCGCTGGCGGCCAGGTACATGACGATGCCCATCGACTCGATATTGCCGGCGTTCACGGCGCGCACCGGCACGGGGAGGGACTTGATGAAGGTGTAGAGGGTGAACCCGAAGTTGGTGCTACCGCCGACCGTAGAGAGGTTGAGCATCAGCGAGTCGGCGCCTTTTTCAATGGCTTCCAGACAGTTGTCGCGGAAGCGTTCGGTGGTTCCCTGATCGATCTGGCAATGGAAATGGACGATGTGTTCGGACATCTGAAACTCCTCTCGACGTCACGCGTTGACGAGTCTGCGGATCAGCGGCTCTGTACAGTTGGGAGTCCGCCGGCTGTCGGATGTTCCACTTCCGTAACACGCTTATCGAGTCCGGCAACGAATCAATCGCTTCGGTCAACAGGCTTCGACGGCGTGGGCCATGCGCTGCAGGAACATCGTCAGCGCCGCTTCCTGCGCACTGAGGCCCTTGCGCACCCGGGGTTTGGGCAGTTCATGCAGGACGCCGCCCATGAAGCCTTCCAGTACGGCGGGGTGGATGTAGCATTTGCGACAGACGGCGGGCGTGTTACCCAACTGCCGGGCAACCTGCCGGACCATCTCGGCGACGTGTCGCTTGGCCTCGGTTTCGGTTTCCCATTGCAATGTCCGCAGGCCATCCAGGGCTGCCGCGCTGCCCGCCCAGGTGCGGTAATCCTTAGCGGTGAAGTCGGCGCCGGTGAGCGTCTTGAGGTAGGTGTTGACGTCCGACGAGGTGACGGCGTGGCGCTCGCCGTTCTCGTCCAGGTACTGGAACAGATTCTGTCCGGGCATTTCCTGGCAGCGCCGGATGATTCGCGCCAGGCGTCGGTCTTTCACGGTGATCTGGTGCTCGATGCCGCTCTTGCCACGGAACTGGAACGCGATGGCGCTGCCGTTGACCGCGACATGTTTGTTGCGCAGCGTGGTCAGGCCATAGGAGCGATTGTCCCGGGCGTATTGGGTGTTGCCGACGCGGATCAGGGTCACGTCGAGCAAGGTGATGACCGTCGCCATGACTTTGTCGCGGCTGAAGCCCGGGGTGGCGAGAACTTCTTCCAGGCGCTTGCGCAAGCGGGGCAGGGTGCGGCCGAACTCCAGCATGCGTGAATACTTGTCGGCATCGCGCACTTCGCGCCAGCGTGGGTGATAACGGTACTGCTTGCGTCCACGGGCATCGCGGCCGGTGGCCTGGAGATGGCCGCGCGGGTCGGTGCAGATCCAGACATCGGTGTAGGCCGGCGGAACGGCCAGGGCATTGATGCGCTGGATTTCGGCCGCATCGGTGATGCGCTGGCCCGACGGATCGAAATAGCAGAACTTGCCCCGCAGTTTCCTGCGGGTGATGCCCGGCGCGGTGTCGTCGACGTAATGCAAGTCGGCGGGGAGTGCATCGGGCATTGGAGTATCGGGCATGGTGGATCCTTGGCGATGAATTCGAATGGCCTGTGAATTCATTGACCGCTGGCCGTTGCGGTCGTGCCGAGATTCTCATGCCACCACCAATAACCTGTGGGAGCGAGCTTGCTCGCGATAGCGGTGGATCAGCTTGCATAAATAGTGAATCTTCCAACGTCATCGCGAGCAAGCTCGCTCCCACAAGGGGCTGCTCTTACGAGCGCGAAGGCTACGCCAACACCGCCACCGCCTTGATCTGCGCCCACAGCACTTGCCCTGGGTGCAGCTTCAACTGATCGCGGGAGTACCGGGTAATCCGCGCCAGCAGCGGTGTGCCGGCGGCATCCAGGCGGATCAGCACGTGCGCTGCGTTGTCGCCGGCCAGTTCGCTGACGACCGTCACGGGCAGGCGATTGAGGATGCTGGTCTGCGCATCGTTTGCCAGGCTCAGGCTGACGTCCCGGGCCTGGACCTTGATGCGCAGCGGCAATCCGTCAGCCATAGGCGTGTGGGTCACTCGCATGGGGAGTTGGCTGTCGGGCAGCGTCAGGGTGAGCAACTGGTAATCCGGGTCATAGCCGGCGACTTTGCCCTGGATCACCACGCCCGCGTCATCGCCCAGGGCCAATGGCAGGTCGAGCCGGGCCAGGGTCTCGCCGATCGGGCCGCTGGCCAAGGCGCGCCCGGCGTCCAGCAACACGATGTGATCGGCCAGGCGCGCCACTTCATCCTGGGAATGGCTGACGTACAGCACGGGGATGTCCAGTTCATCGTGGAGCCGCTGCAGGTAGGGCAGGATCTCGTTCTTGCGGCGCGTGTCGAGGGCCGCCAGCGGCTCATCCATCAGCAGCAAGCGTGGGCTGGTGAGCAAGGCGCGGGCGATGCCGACGCGCTGGCGTTCGCCGCCCGAGAGGTTGTGCGATTGGCGATCCAGCAAGTGACCGATCCCCAGCAGCTCGGTTGCAAGGTTCATGTCCACGCGCCGTTGCGCCGCGGCGACGCGCTTGAGGCCGAACAGCAGGTTGCCCCGCACCGACAGGTGGTCGAACAGGCTCGCCTCCTGGAAAACGTACCCCAGCGCTCGCCGGTGGGGCGGCACGAAAATCCCGCGCTCGCTGTCCTGCCACACCTCACCATTGACCTCGACGAAGCCGCGCGCGGGCCGGTCCAATCCGGCGATGCAGCGCAGGCAGGTGGTTTTGCCGGAACCGGATTCGCCGTACAGCGCCGTCACGCCCCGGCCAGGCAATTGCACATCCAGGTCCAGGGAAAACGGGCCGTGGTCGATTTGAAATCTCGCCTCGATCATCGATCAGCTCCAGCCGGCGCGGGTTCGGCGGCTGGAATACAACGCCAGCAACACCAGGAAGGAAAACACCAGCATCGCGGCAGCCAGCCAATGGGCCTGGCTGTATTCAAGGGCTTCCACATGGTCGTAGATCTGCACCGACACCACCCGGGTCTTTTCCGGGATGTTCCCGCCGATCATCAGCACCACGCCGAATTCGCCGACCGTGTGGGCGAAGCCGAGGATTGCCGCCGTGATGAAACCGGGGCGCGCCAGGGGCAGGATGACGCTGAAGAAGGTGTCCCACGGCCCGGCCCGCAGGGTGGCGGCGACTTCCAGGGGACGGCTGCCGATGGCAGAAAAAGCGTTTTGCAGCGGCTGCACCACGAAGGGCATCGAATAGATCACCGAGCCAATCACCAACCCGGTAAAGCTGAAGGTGAGGGTGCCCAGGCCGAGGGCTTGGGTGACTTGGCCGATCCAACCGTTTGGCCCCAATGCCAACAACAGATAGAAGCCGATCACCGTGGGCGGCAGCACCAAGGGCAGGGCAACCACCGCGCCCACGGGCCCGCGCAGCCAGGATCGGGTACGCGACAGCCACAGGGCGATGGGCGTGCCGATGAGCAGCAGGATCAGCGTGGTCAATGACGCCAGCTTCAGGGTTAGCCAGATGGCAGCGTAATCGGCGCTGGTCAGGGGCATTTAGCGTTGATAACCGTAGGACTGGATGATGGCGGCCGCTTTCGGGCCCTTGAGGTAGTCCATCAATGCCTTGGCGGCAGGGTTGTCCCGGCCTTTGCCGAGAATCACGGCGTCCTGCTTGATCGGGTCGTGCAGTTCAGCAGGGACGATCCACGCGGAGCCGCTCGCCAGCTTGCCGTCCTTGAACACCTGGGACAGGGCGACGAAGCCGAGCTCGGCATTGCCAGTGGACACGAACTGGTAGGCCTGGGTGATGTTCTGGCCTTCGACGATCTTGCCCTTGACCTGGTTGGCGAGCCCCATCTTATCCAACACCTGGGTGGCGGCGAGGCCATAGGGCGCAGCTTTCGGGTTGGCGATGGACAGGTGTTGGAACGCGTTGTCCCGCAGGACCTGGCCCTTGGCGTCGACGTAATTGTCCTTGGCCGACCACAACGCCAGCGTGCCAATGGCGTAGGTGAAGCGCGAGTCTTTCACGGTATCGCCTTCGCTTTCCAGTTTGGCCGGGGTGGTGTCGTCGGCGGCGAGGAAGACCTCGAACGGCGCGCCGTTCTTGATCTGGGTGTAGAACTGCCCGGTCGCGCCATACGCCGCAATCAATTTGTGCCCGGTGTCTTTTTCGAAATCGCTGGCGATGGCCTGGATAGGGGCGGTGAAATTGGACGCGACGGCGACCTGCACCTCATCGGCGTGGGCAGCATTGACACTCAAGCAGGCTGCCAGCAGCAGCGGGGCGAAATGGACTGGGCGCATGGACAGGGTTCCGTGGGGGTGGGTTCGCTATATAGCGGAATATATAGCGAATGGCTGACAAACGGAACGTGGCATTTTGTCAGAAGTCAGCGGTGGCAGGGCTGCCGTCATCGCGAGCAAGCTCGCGATAGCGTCCGGTCAAGCGCCGGGGACTGTCAGGCTTGCGCTCAGCCCTTGAACCGAGCCAGCGCCTCCTCGGCCAGACGCCGCGTCAACTCGCCGCTCGGCAACTCGCGCCCCAGCGGAAACGCCTGGCCGGCCCAGAGATTGGAAAAATCAGCTTCGTCTTTGGCGCGCAAAGGCATCAATGCGCCGCCCGCCAGGGGAAAGGCGGGGGCGAGCGGGCTCATCGGGCCGACTTCGCGCATCACTCGGTTGACGATCCCCCGGGCCGGGCGCCCGGTGAACAGATTGGTGACCGCGGTCTGGCTTTCCTTGGCCGTGCGCAACGCCCGGTGATGGGATGCGCTGATCTTGGCTTCCGGCGTGAACAGGTAGGCGCTGCCCAGTTGCACGGCCGAAGCACCGAGGGCAAACGCAGCGACGATTCCCCGCGCATCACCGATGCCGCCGGTTGCGATCACCGGCACTTTCACCGCGTCGACGACTTGTGGCAGCAAGGCGAACAGGCCCACTTGGGTGTTGAGGTCGTCGCTGAGGAACATCCCACGATGACCGCCGGCTTCATAGCCCATGGCGATGATCGCGTCGCAGCCGTGCTGTTCGAGCCAGATAGCTTCCTCGACGGTGGTGGCCGACGAGATGATTTTCGCGCCGGTGGCCTTGACCCGATCCAGCAACGATTTTTCCGGCAGGCCGAAGTGGAAGCTGACCACCTTGGGCCGCCGTTCTTCCAGCACGCGGCAGGCCGCGTCGTCGAACGGCGTGCGATTGGACACTGGCGTGGGCGCGTCGAAATCGGCGCCCAGTTCTTCGTAATAAGGCTTGAGTCGTTGCTTCCAGGCCTCGGCTCGTTGCTCATCAAAAACGGGCGGCTGGTGGCTGAAAAAGTTCACGCTGAACGGTTTGTCGGTCTGTTCGACGATGGCGTCCAGTGCCTGGCGCAGTTGCTCCACGTCGAGCATCGCCGCAGGCATCGAGCCCATCCCACCGGCATTGGACGTGGCGGCCACCATGGCTGGACCGGTCACCCCGGCCAGCGGCCCCTGGATGATCGGATGCTCGATGCCGAGCAGGTCGAGAATGCGGGTGTCTGGCCACTGACTCATGTCCGGGTGTCTCCGACGGCAGAAGGAAGCGCTGTTTTTAGCAGGTGTGACCCGGCCAGGGCCAGTCGAGTTTTTCAATCGATGCCCGGGTTGATCCTGCTGCGAGGATCGGTACCATGCGGACTCAATCATCAAGGAGCCCGACCCATGGACGTGAAACTCAGGACTGTCGAACCCTTTACGGTGGCCGGTTTGCAAGTGCGCACCCGCAACGCCGACGAGCAACAGGGCGACACGGCGAAGATCGGCCCGATGTGGCAGCAGTTCTTCACCGAAGGGCTGTTCGAGCAAATCCCGGCGCGTCAGTCGGAGTCGTTCGTCTATGGGGTGTATTCCGGCTACGAGTCCGATGCGACCGGCTATTTCAACGTGACGGCGGGTGTGCAGGTCGATGCCGCGAGCGCAGGCTACCCCGCCGTGGATATCGAGGGCGGGGATTACCTGGTGTTCTCGGCCAAAGGTGAAATGCCCGGCTGCGTGATCCAGGCCTGGGGGCTGATCTGGGCGTACTTCGCCGATAATCCCCAGGCCGTGCGCCGGTTCACAACCGATTTCGAGGTGTACAACGCGCCCGATTCGGTCGCGATCTATATCGGTGTTCAGTCTTCAGATACGCGCTCCAGCGCTAACAGCTGACGCTTGCGCTCAACGCCCCAGCGATAGCCGGACAGGTTGCCGTCGCTGCGCACCACCCGGTGGCAGGGGATCGCCACGGCGAGGCTGTTGGCGCCGCAGGCCTGGGCCACCGCGCGCACCGCTTTAGGCAAGCCGATGCGCTGGGCGATCTCGGCGTAGCTGGCGGTACTGCCCGGCGGAATCTCCCGCAAGGCCTGCCAGACCCGCTCCTGGAACGCCGTGCCGCGCAGGTCCAGCGGCAAGTCCAGGCCCAGGGCCGGCGCTTCGATAAAACCGACCACTTGGGCGATCAGTTGCTCGAATTCCCGGTCGGCGCCGATGAGGTTGGCGCGGCGGAATTTGTCTTGCAGGTCGCGCACCAGCGTGTCCGGATCATCCCCCAGCAGGATCGCGCACACGCCGCGCTCGCTTTGCGCCACCAGGATCGCCCCGAGGGAGCACTGGCCGACCGCGAAGCGAATGTCAGTGTTTTGTCCGGCGGCGCGGTAATCGGCGGGTTTCATGCCCAGGACTTTGTCGGCGGCTTCATAGAAGCGGCTGTTGGAGTTGAAGCCGGCGTCATACAGCGCTTCGGTCACCGATCCGGCGTCGGCCAGGCGTTCGCGCACCTTGCGTGAGCGATGGGCAGCGGCGTAGGCCTTGGGTGTCAGGCCGGTGATGGATTTAAAGACTCGATGGAAGTGGAAGGGGCTCAGGCCCGCAGTCCTGGCGAGGTCATTCAGCCCAGGCAGTTCCTCGGCCGCCTCGATCTGCCGGCAGGCGGCCGCGACCCGGGCCGCTTGTTGCGCGGCAATCTGGGTCTGGTCCCTCGCCAGGCGTTTGCTGGGACGGTAGCCGGCGGCCTGGGCCTGTTCCGGCGTGTCGAAGAATTCAACGTTGCGCGGGTTCGGCAGGCGCGACAGGCTGCTGGGGTGACAATAGATGCCGGTGGTCTTCACGCCGTAGACAAATGTGCCGTCGGCGCTCGGATCCCGGGCGAGCACGGCGGCCCAGCGTGGGTCCTGATCAGGGGAGCGGTTGTTGGAAGTGTTGTTCATGGTCGTTATTCCATTGGCCCGTTTTGCCTAGAGTAAGGAGCCATGCTTGTGACGACACTCCGGGTCTTGCGGTTGAATTCTGCGCTTTTATCCGGCCATGCGGAACGTCAGGTTGATCCGTTGCGCGCCCAGGCGCGGATGCTCTCCCGGCTTGAGCGGCAGCACGCCGTGGTAGCGCAACCGGTCCACGCCACCCCAGACCGCGATGTCGCCATGGAACAGCGGGATGCGCTGGCTTTTGTCGCTGCGCTCGAATCCGCCGAACTGGAAGACGGCTGGCAGGCCCAGGGAGAGCGAGACGACGGGGGCTGTCAGGGAACGTTCGTTCTTGTCCTGGTGCAGCGACATGCGTGCGCCCGGCACGTAGCGGTTGATCAGGCAGGCGTCCGGCTCGAAATGCTCGAACCTTGCCTCACGGGCGGCGGCCTGGGCCAGTTCGCGAAATACGTGCGGCATGTCGGGCCAGGGGTGACCGGTCTGCGGGTCATCGGCGGTGTAGCGGTAACCGCTGCGGTCGGTGGTCCAGCCGAGTACGCCACAACTGGTCAACGCTACCGACATGGTGAAGCCGCCGGGCGTGACCATCTGCCGGAACGGTGCTGCCTGCAAGACGTTTTCCAGCGCTGGCAGCAGGCGGTCAAGCCAAGGCAGGGCAAACCCGCGCAGCACAAAGGACTGCTGGCCGATCTGTTCGACCTGGCCGGGCGTGATGGGCGCCTGGTCGGCGAACAGGTCCAGGGTGATGGGCGTGTCGTCATTGCGCATCATGAAAAATGATCCCGAGTGTATGCCGGCGCCCGCTGTGTATGCGGCTGACGCCATGGCGCAAGTTAACCCGATAATAACCGCGAACGCCCTTGACCGGCCGCTGATGCACGGCGAACACCACGACGTCGCCTTGTTTCAAGTCGATGACCAGGGGGCGTGATTGCATGCGCGGCCGTTGTTCGGTGAGGACAAACTCGCCGCCGGTAAAGTCTTCGCCCGGTTCCGACAGCAGGATCGCCACCTGCAACGGGAATACATGCTCGCCATACAGGTCCTGGTGCAGGCAGTTGTAGTCCTGCGGACCGTATTGCAGCAGCAATGGGGTGGGGCGTTGCTGCCCGGCGGCGTGGCAGCGTTGGATGAAGTCGGCATGTTTGTCGGGATACCGCGCGTCCAGCCCCATGCATTCGTTCCAGCGATTGGCCAGTGGTACCAGTTTCGGATACAGCGACTGACGCAGTTGCTGGATCACTTCAGGCAGCGGATAAGCAAAATACTGATACTCGCCGCGCCCGAATCCATGGCGCGCCATTATTACCCGTGAACGGAAAAGCCCGGGGTCGGCGTACAAACTACTCAACTGCCGACATTGCGTTGGCGATAGCAAACTGCGAATGATCGTGCAGCCGTCCTGGTCGAGGCTTTGTTCCAGGGCAGGCCAGTCGAGATCGGCGAGGTGTTGGGGCAGGGAGGGCTTAGGGGACATGATTGCAATCCTGTTGGAAGGACTGTCAGTCTGAAGAATGCTGTGTTGCAGGCACCCCGATTCTTGCTTATTTGAGAGCTCTTGTGGCGAGGGGAT
>NZ_JAOSHO010000169.1 GCF_025917275.1 Pseudomonas agronomica
CCGATACCGAAACGGCAGCGGACTGTTACACAACTGATAAGCCACGCCACCTGTCAGATCTGACAGTGCCGACCAGCGGTGCGCATCACGTTCCGTGGCCTTGCCGGAACGATTGGGTAAAAGGCTCGGCCGGCGGATCGATCGAGGTCATCAGGCGTTGCAACAGGGCCAGATCGGGCAGTTGGGCATGGGTCTTGTGCAAACAGGCCCCGTGTGCGACAGGCACCGCCCCCAGGGCCGACGGCTGAGCGTTATAGATCATCCCGTGACGAACCTGGGGGTTGTCACGCAGGTACCCTGGCAGGTCCAGTGTTCCCTTTGCCAGGCCGGCATTGACCATGACCAGGTCGAACGGCTCGCTGCCGTATTCCACCAGCGTCAGGAGTTCCTCCACGTCGCTCACTGGCGCGATGCGAAAATAGCCTTGATGGTTGAACAGCCGTTCCAGCTTCATCCGCTGGTAATGCTCTGTGTCGGCAATCATGATTCGTAGTGCTTTGTTCGGCATGACGGGCATTCCAATGGCAACGCGACACCTATAAACCGGGTCGTAAACGTTAAGTCGCGACAGGCTAGAGGAAGGCTGATTAGGACGCTGTAGGAGAAGTCTTTAAAACGCTCGGAAAAATCCCCATGCGATCCTTCGCCCAAAGCTCCCGGGATGTGCGCTCACTGAATGCAACGCGTGGCGTCATGGCGTCGACCCGGCGGGAGTCGATTGCATGGCCATACGAGCCTGCAATCGTTCCGCCAGATGTTCGATTGCCCGGCACAGTGCGTCCACCGATTCACTGAGCAAAGCTCCCGCGCCTCCACGACAGGCGCTTTCCAGGTCCTCACACGCGGTGACCAGAGGCTGTGCCTGGATGATCCGCGCACTGCCCTTGATCCTGTGCGCCAGGTCAGCCAATCCATTGACGTCCCGGTGCGCCGACAAGCGCAACAGTTGCGCCATGTCCGCTGCATTGCTGGCGAGCACTTGCGTCAGCAATCTGTGGGTCGACAGCCAGTCGCCGCCGGTCAGTTGCTCGAGGCTGGCCAAATCGAAGTCAGGCGTGGCGGCGGCAGGCACGCCGCCACGGGACGAGATCCAAGCCAGGCGTGCCTTCCAATGCTGCAGGCTGATGGGCTTGAACAGGCAGTCATCCATTCCCGCGTCAATACAGCGGGCTTTTTCCTCGGGCTGGGCGTTGGCCGTGAACCCCAGGATCACTGTCGGCGACAAGCCCGAGGCTCGCTCTTCATCACGGATAGCGCGGGCGAGTTCATAGCCGCTCATCAGCGGCATGTTGCAGTCGGTGATCACCGCGTCGAAATGCCCGTCGCGCCAGGCCCGTAGTCCTTGGATGCCGTCTTCGGCCTGTTGCACCGGGTGTCCCAGGTAATTCATTTGCTGGCACAGCAGCAGGCGATTGGCCGGATGGTCATCAATTACAAGAATACTCAGTCCCTGGCCCGACGTGGCGCAGGTCTCGACCGCAGGTTCATCGGGCAAGCCCTCCAGCAAGGGCAATTCCAGCAGGATCTCCACCTGCGTGCCCTGCCCCGGCACGCTGCTCAGGGACAGGGTGCCGCCCATCATTTCGCACAAGGTGCGGCTGATGACCAGTCCCAACCCCGAGCCGCTGCGACCCGCCTGGGCGCTATCGCCAACCTGGGAAAAAGGGCTGAACAGACGCCGCTGATCTTGCGCTGAAATGCCGCGGCCGGTGTCTTCGATCCGCAGGTAAATGGCCAGGCGCCTGTCATCAAGACCCGGTTCGGCCCGCACGCTCAGGCGCACCCGGCCCTGGTCAGTGAACTTGATTGCATTGCTCAGCAAGTTGGAAAGGATCTGTTTGAAGCGCAGCGGGTCGATCAAGACGTCGTGGTTGCTGGCCGTATCCAGGTCCAGTAGCAAGCGCAGGTGTTTTTGCCGGGCCAAGCCTTCGAACATCCTTGCAACGGCCTCGATCAGTTCTCGCAGGTTGGCCCGTCCGGGCACCAGGGACAACTTGCCCGATTCGATTCGGGCAATGTCGAGGATGTCGCCGATCAACTCCAGCAGCCCACGGGCAGCCCCCGAGGCGACTTCGAGGGCGGGTTTGTCCATGATCCCCTGGTCGGCTTTCTTCAGCGCCAACTCCAGCATGCCAATCACCGCGTTCATCGGCGTGCGGATCTCATGGCTCATGGTTGCCAGGAAAGTGGTCTTGGCCCGGTTCGCGTCGTCGGCGCTGGCCTTGGCCACGCGAACCTGTTCCAGTAGCCGCCGCAGGTAGACGACCCAACCCAATGCCAGCAGCAATAACAACGCGGCGGCGGCAAACCCCTGGACGATGGCGGTGCGATTGCGCAACCAGTAACTGTCGTCGAGCACCACTTCACTGCGCCAGCGGTTGGTCAGCTCATCCATTTCTTCGGGAGAAATGCTCAGCAGCGTCTTGTCCAGGATCGAATAAAGCTCCATTGCGTTCCGATTGGTTGCCAAGGCAACGCGGGCGGGCACCGTGCCCACGGTGCTGGTGACTCGCAGAGTGTCGCGATATTGACGAGAGATCATGTAGCGGGCGCTGATCAGCGAATTGATCGCGCCGTCCGCCGTGCCCGCGGCAACCATGGCCATGGCATCGGCCATGTTTTGCGCCGGCACCAACTGCACGGAAGGGAACTGTTCCAAAAGGTAGCCGCGCAGCACGTTGCCCCGCACCAAAGCCAGGCGCTTGCCGGCCATCCGGTCCATGGTCAGCACATCCTTGGCCTTGACCGGCACCACCAGCACAAACGGATTGGTCAGGTACGGGCGGGTGAAGCGCAATTCATCTTCAAGTTCGGCGCTGGGGATGGCGGTTGCGAGGACGTCAGCCTTGCCGCTTGTGATCAGGCCAATCAGGTCATCGACCGAGTCGCCACGCTGGACATCGAATTTCAGGCCGGTGCGCAAACTGATCCTGGCTAGCACATCGGCACCGACACCGCGCAACTGGCCTTGTTCATCAAAGAACGTCAAGGGCAGGAAGTTTTCGCTGACCGCCACCTTGATCCGCGGATGGCCATCGAGCCAGCGCTGTTCGTTGACGCTGAAATGCAGCGCCTGCTGGCCGGGTACGCTCAGCCCTCCAGCGCTCCAGCGTCGCAGGATGCCCATGCGTTCGCCAACGGGAATGGCTTGCAGCGTGGCATTGACGATGCGCAACAGGCGCGTGTTGTCGCGATTGACTGCAAAGGCAAACGGTTGCACTTCCAGGCGGGAAAAATCCACCAGTTGAACGTTGTTCAGGTAGTTCTTGCTGATGAGGTAATGGGCGCTGATCGAATCCCCCAGATAAACGTCGGCCTGGCCGAACGCCACGGCGCCGATGGCGCTCAAGGTCGAGGGAAACAATTGCAAGGTCGCATGGGGATAGAACGCTTCTACCATTTCCGGCGGCAGGTAGTGATAAAGCATCGCCACCCGCTTGCCTGCCAGGTCCGCGGGTACGCCCTCGCTGTCGTCGACGCGTGTCACCAGCGTGGGCAGGTCATCCGCATAGGCCTGGGACATCGCCAGCGTCGAGTCACTGGCCTCGAAGCCATTGGCGGTGCCGAGCATGTCGATTTCCCCGTTGCGCAAGGCCTGGAGCGACGCGTCTCGTGATGCGTACCGCCGCACCTGTACCTCGACGTGCAACAACTGGCCCAGCAATTGCGCATAGTCAGCCGTCAGGCCTTCATAATCGCTGCCATTGCCGGTGATGCTGAATGGTGGGTAATCCGGTGCCGAGGCGCCCAGCAGCAACGAGCCCTTGCGCCGCAGCCACGTCCGGTCAGCTTCGTCCAGGGTCACCGAATAGTCGCTCACAGCAGAACGCCCGAGCACATGCAGCGACTCGGGTGCCGCGCCCACCTGCGGCGCCACACTTGATAGACCCAGCCATATCGCCGCCAGGCCTGTGCGCAGGAACAGCATCATTCGATCAGGTTTCGCTTGGCGAAATCGGCCCGGACGCTTCATCAGCGACCGGCTGATCGGTTCAAACTGCCAATGCGAGGGAACAGTGAACCGTCCACGTACCTCCCGGATAACCAGGAGGAGCGTGAGGTGAGTGTAGGAAGTTTCTGAAGAATTTCCTGGCGGGCTTGCGATAGTCCTGTAGGAACTGGCGAAGCCTGCGATCTTTTGGTCTTGGTCTTGATCTTGGTCTTGATCTTTCGCTTGAGATGTAAATGTCAGGGGAAAGATCGCAGCCTCGTTGCACTCGGCAGCTCCTACAGGCAGCTCCAGGCAGCTACACAGCGGCCAACCGCAGATCGCGCCCAGGACGAGCCTGCCCGCGATGCGTTCCGTGCTCATAGAGCGAGCCGGCGATCTCATCGGCGCGCACCGGCAGGATCGACAGCAAGGTGTCGCTCAGGCCGTGGCTGGCCTGGCAGAAGCCCTGCATATAGATCGCCGCCTTGCAGCGCTCGTCGGTGATCAACTTGTAGTTGCGATCCACCTCGAAATCCCCGAGGTATTGCGCCAGCGGCTCCAGCAAGGTGCGGTGCATCTGGCGTTCGTAGCCGGTGGCGAGCACCACCGCGTCGTATCGGCGCACCGACAACTCGCCAGTGGCGTTGTTGCGCACCGCCAGCTCCACGCCGTCCTTCGTCGCGGTGGCCTTCTCCACCGTGGTCAAGGTGCGGAACCCATGACGGGCGATGCCCGAGACTTTCTGGCGATAGAAGATTCCGTAGATGCGCTCGATCAGGTCGATGTCCACCACCGAATAATTGGTGTTGTGGTACTCGTTGACCAGGCGCTCGCGTTCGCTGTGGGGCTGCTGGAACACCAGGTCGGTGAACTCCGGCGAGAACACTTCGTTGACGAACGGGCTGTCATCCGCCGGCTTGAGGGCCGAGCCGCGCAGGATCATGTCGACTTGCACCGACGGGAAGCTGTCGTTGAGGTCGATGAACGCTTCCGCCGCGCTCTGCCCGCCGCCGATGATTGCAACGTTCATTGGTTGGCCGCTCACGCAAGGTTGACTGGCCATGCGTTCCAGGTATTGCGAGTGATGGAACACCCGGGCGTCATCCTTGAAAGCCTTGAACGCCTCGGGAATGCGCGGCGTGCCACCGGCACTGACCACCACCGAGCGGCTGACGCGCACGGTTTCTTCACCTTCGCTGTTGTGGGAAATCACCCGCAAGGCTTCGACCTGCTGGTGATGCAGTACCGGCTCGATGCGCAGCACTTCCTCGCCATAACGGCTCTGCCCGGCAAATTGCGCCGCCACCCAGCGCAGGTAGTCGTTGTACTCCATGCGGCACGGGTAGAACGTCCCGAGGTTGATGAAATCCACCAGGCGGCCATGGTGCTTGAGGTAATTGACGAACGAGTAAGGGCTGGTGGGGTTGCGCAGGGTCACCAGGTCCTTGAGGAAGGATATCTGCAACTCGCTCTGGGTCACCAGGGTGTTGCCGTGCCAGCGATAGTCAGCCTGTTTGTCGAGGAACAGCACGTCCAGTTCGCCCTGCGCCGGGCCACGCTCCTGCAGCGCGATTGCCAGCGCCAGGTTCGAGGGGCCGAAGCCGATGCCGATCAAGTCGTGAACGCGGGGCGCTGCAATTGCCTGAGTCATGTCCAATGTCCTCTGAAGGCCCCTCAACAGGGCACGAAAGCCGTGTGACCTGTTCGGCGCGCATCGGGCCGCCAGATCGTCTGTTGAGAGGAACGAAGAGGATGTCAGAAAATTTACCGCCGCAGGATTCACGCCGGGTGAATCAGGTCGCGTCCCACTGCCGTACGCGAACGCGGCAATGCTTCATGGCGTTGACGATGTGTTTTTCCACCAAGGCGCGGGAAATGCCCAGGCGCTCGGCAATCTGCGAATGGGACAGGCCTTCGAGCTTGCGCAGCAGGAAGCTTTCGCGGCACAGCGGTGGCAACTCGGCCAGGGCGCGTTGCAGCATGTCCAGGCGTTGACCGTGGTCGAGGCTGGTATGGGGCGACGGGGTGAAGAAGCGTTCTTCAGTGTCGAGCACGTCGAGGGATTCGGACTGACGCAGCGTGTTGCGCCGATGCCCGTCGATCACCAGGTTCAGCGCCGTGCGATATAAAAAGGCCCGCGGCTGCTCGATGGGCGTATCGCTGGCGCGTTCCAGCACTCGCACATAAGCGTCATGCACCACATCTTCGGCCGCCTGGCGGTTGCCTAGCCTGGCGTTCAGGAAACACACCAGCTCGCGATAGTAGTTTTCCAACATGGCTCCCGTGCGCAATGCCTGCGACAGCTTTCCCTGGGCCCCTTCGGCACGCCGGAAAACGCATGGCACGATGGTGGCAGATTCAATCGCGTAATTTATAGTAATTCTCATATAGATTTAAAGCTTTGGTTTGCATCGGGCCTCAATCGTTCAGTTGATGAGGCAGCGGAACCCGCTTTGGTGGCGAGGGAGCTTGCCCCCGCCGGCCCCGTAGGAGCTGCGGAGCGAAGCGAGGCTGCGATCTTTTCCAGGAACACTTGAATCTCAAGCGAAAGATCAAGAGATCGCAGCCTCGCTTCGCTCGGCAGCTCCTACGCAGCTCCTACATTCCTCCACCCTCCGCCGCTAAATTCCCACCCACAACGCTCGTCTACCAGAACAGCCTCCCGTCCCGCCCCTCCGTGCGACGGGCCCGACATCACCGGCCGGAACCCTGCATGAAACGTCCCCGCCTCACCAGACCCGCCTGGCTCCTGACTTTCGCCCTGCTGCCGGCCGTGGCCTTCGCCGCTTGGCAAGCGGTCGGGCCCAGTCATGGGCCTGTCGCCACCGCCCCGGTCACCCGTGGCGATATCGAAAACAGCGTCACCGCCCTGGGCACCTTGCAGCCGCGGCGCTACGTCGACGTCGGCGCCCAGGCGTCCGGGCAGATCCAGAAGATTCACGTCGAGGCCGGCGACGAGGTCACGGAGGGCCAACTGCTGGTTGAAATCGACCCATCCACACAAAAAGCCAGGCTCGACGCCGGGCGCTTTTCCATCGAAAACCTCAAGGCCCAACTCCAAGAGCAACGGGCCCAGCACGACCTGGCACAACAGAAATCCCGTCGCCAGCAGCAACTCAAGGCCGGCGGCGCCACCCGCGAAGAAGACGTGCAGACCGCCCAAGCGCAAGTGCGCGCGACCCAGGCCCGCATCGACATGTTCCAGGCGCAGATCCGCCAGGCCCAGGCCAACCTGCGCAGCGACGAAGCCGAGCTGGGTTACACGCGCATTTATGCGCCAATGAGCGGCACGGTGGTTGCCATCGGCGCCCGGGAAGGCCAGACGCTCAACGCACAACAGCAGACGCCGTTGATCCTGCGCATCGCCCGGCTATCGCCGATGACCGTCTGGGCAGAGGTTTCGGAAGCCGACATCGGCCACGTCAAGCCGGGCATGACCGCCTACTTCACCACCCTGGCCGGCGGCGGCCGGCGCTGGAGCAGCACTGTCCGGCAAATCCTGCCGGTGCCGCCGCGTCCGCTGGAAGCCAGCCAGGGCGGCAGTCCCTCCGGTGGCCGCAGCGGCAGCGAACGGGTGGTGCTCTACACGGTGTTGCTGGATGTGGACAACGCCGACCGCGCCTTGATGACCGACATGACTGCCCAGGTGTTTTTTGTCGCCGCCCAGGCCAAGGATGTGCTGACCGTGCCCATCGCCGCCGTGCAAGACGCCGATCATGTGCGAGTGCTCGCCGACAACGGCGATGTCCAGTCACGCACCGTTCGTACCGGCGTCAGTGATCGCCTGCGCACGCAAATTGTCGACGGCCTGAGTGAAGGCGACCGCGTGCTGATAGGTCCGGCCAGCGGCAACGGAGGCTGAATGAACACGCCCCTGATCGAGCTGCGGGACATTCGCAAGGCCTATGGCGGCGGCGACAGCCCTCGGGTAGAAGTCCTGCGGGGCATCGACCTGGCGATTCACGCCGGCGAATTCCTGGCGATTGTCGGGGCGTCCGGCTCCGGCAAATCCACCCTGATGAACATCCTCGGCTGCCTCGACCGCCCTACCAGCGGCGAGTACCGCTTTGCCGACGAAGATGTCGCTCAATTAGGCAGCGATGAACTGGCCTGGCTACGGCGTGAAGCGTTCGGCTTCGTGTTCCAGGGCTATCACCTGATTCCGTCCGGCACGGCCCAGGAAAACGTCGAGATGCCGGCCATCTACGCCGGAACATCGGCCGCCGAGCGCCACGCCCGGGCCAACGCCCTGCTCGAACGCCTCGGGCTGGCAAGTCGCACCGGCAACCGTCCGCATCAGTTGTCAGGCGGGCAGCAACAGCGAGTGTCGATTGCCCGGGCCTTGATGAACGGCGGCCACATCATCCTCGCCGACGAACCCACCGGAGCCCTCGACAGCCAGAGCGGCATCGAGGTCATGGCCCTGCTCGACGAACTGGCGAGCCAGGGCCACGTGGTGATCCTGATCACCCACGACCGCGAAGTCGCCGCCCGGGCCAAGCGCATCATCGAGATCCGCGACGGACTGATCATCAGCGACAGCGCCACCGCCGCACCACAGGCCAATGCCAAGGCGTTGCAAGCCGTGGACCTGCGCCAGCGCCTGAGCGCCGGCAGCGAACACAACGGCGCCTGGAAAGGCGAGCTGGTAGACGCGGTGCAAGCGGCCTGGCGGGTGATGTGGATCAATCGCTTTCGCACTGCCCTGACATTGCTCGGCATCGTCATCGGCGTGGCCTCGGTGGTGGTCATGCTGGCCGTGGGCGAAGGCAGCAAGCGCCAGGTCATGGCCCAGATGGGCGCCTTCGGCTCGAACATCATTTACCTCAACGGCACAGCCCCCAACCCGCGCGCGACCAAGGGCATCATCAGCGAACAGGACATCGCCGCCCTCGCTGCCCTGCCCGAAGTGCAACGCATCATGCCGGTCAACGGCAAGAACGCTAGCGTGCGTTTCGCCAATCTCGACCACACCAGCTACGTGGGCGGCAACGACACGAATTTCCCGATCATCTTCAATTGGCCGGTGGCCCAGGGCACGTATTTCAGCGACGCCGATGAACGCAGCGCCGCGGCGGTGGCAGTGATCGGGCACAAGGTCCGGCAAAAGCTGCTCAAGGACGTCGCCGACCCGATCGGCCGCTACATCCTGATCGAAAACGTACCGTTCCAGGTCGTTGGCGTACTGGCGGAAAAAGGCGCCAGCTCCGGTGATTCGGACGCCGACAACCGCATCGCCGTACCCTACTCCGCTGCCAGCGTGCGGCTGTTCGGCACGCGGCATCCCGAATACGTGGTGATCGCCGCTCGCGATGCGGGCAAGGTCAACGAGGCCGAGCAGGCCGTCTCCCGCACCTTGCTGCGACTGCATGACGGCAAGCAGGATTTCGAGTTGACCAACAACGCCGCGATGATCCAGGCCGAGGCCCGCACCCAGGGCACGCTGTCGTTGATGCTCGGCGCCATTGCGGCGATTTCGCTGCTGGTGGGCGGCATCGGCGTGATGAACATCATGCTCATGACCGTGCGCGAACGGACCCGGGAGATCGGCATCCGCATGGCCACCGGCGCCCGCCAGCGGGACATCCTGCGCCAATTTCTCACCGAAGCGGTGATGCTCTCGGTGGTCGGCGGGCTTGCCGGTATCGGCCTGGCCCTGCTCGTGGGCGGTGCGTTGCTGCTGGGCAAGATCGCCGTGGCCTTCGAATGGCTGGCCGTGTTCGGCGCCTTCGGTTGCGCGCTGGTCACCGGCGTCG